>JBEGOE010000331.1:0-2884 GCA_041182165.1 Actinomycetota bacterium | reverse complement strand
GGTGCGGTGCGCTCGCCGACGACGATCGCGCCGCTGCGCTCGCCGATCCCGACTCGGGTGTGCGCCGGCGTGCGGTCGAGCTCGCCGCCATGCGACCGCACCTCGATCTGCTGCGCTCGCTGGACGATCCCGTCCCGGTCGTGCTCGAGCACGCAGCATGGGCGTGCGGCGAGCATGTCGACGTCGACGATGCAGTGCTCGCACGGCTGATCGACCTGGCCACGGCCTCCGACATCGCGCTGGTGCGAGAGGCCGCCGTGGCCGCGCTCGGGGCGATCGGCGACGTCCGAGGTGTGCCGGCGATCCTCGCTGGTTGCGCCGACCAGCCGGCCGTCAGACGGCGCGCCGTCCTGGCGCTCGCCCCGTTCGACGGGCCCGAGGTCGACGACGCGATCGAGCAGGCGCTCTCGGACCGCGACTGGCAGGTCCGCCAAGCGGCCGAAGACCTCGTGCGAGCCTCACGGGGCTGAACCCCGCCGCTCATCGACGGTGTCGCTCGGCCGTCAGCCGCAGCTGGTGTCGGTGGTCCCGCAGCAGCCGGCCTCATCGGCCCCGGCGAGCACGATGCCTGCCAGGAGATCAGGGTTCCGCGCGCCGCCTGCAGGCAGCACCGCGTTCTCCATCTGCTCGGCGTCGCCGGTGCGCACGTACCACTCCCACCTCGTGCCATCCGGGTCGGTCACCCATGTCTCGACCTTGGTCGCATAGCAGCAGATCGTGTCGTCGATGCCGGTGGTCTCGAGGCCGTCGGCAGCGAGACGCGTCTCGGCGGCCTCGACCTCGGCTGCGGACTCGGTCTCGACACCGAGGTGGTTGATGGTGCCGCCCTCGGGCCCTTCGAACAGCACGAGCTTCAGCGGCGGGTCGGCGATCGCGAAGTTCGCGTAGCCCGGCTTGCGCTTCGCGGGCACCGTGCCGAACAACTTCGAGTAGAAGGTGACCGCTGCATCGAGGTCGGCGACGTTGATGGCGAGTTGGACGCGAGACATGGTGTGTTCTCCTGTGCAGGGTTGTTCGGCGGTGCGCGGCGGCGCACGGTGCGATGAAACATATCGACGTTCATCGATATCTGCATCATACTGATCCATCGACGTTCGTCAATGGGTGCGGTACCATTCCCGGCGATGCGAACGAAGACCCAGCGCAGCTGCTCGTCGGTGCTGGCCGGCGCGCTCGCCGAGCACGACGCCGAACAACTCGCCCAGGGCTTCCGGGCCCTTGCCGACCCCGCCCGCATCCGACTGCTCTCGATCATCGCCGCTGCGCCGACGGGCGAGGCGTGCGCCTGCGACCTCGTCGAGCCTCTCGGCCGGGCACAGCCCACGGTGTCGCACCACCTGTCACTCCTGGTCGACGCCGGGCTCCTCACCCGCAGCAAGCGGGGGCGTTGGGCGTGGTACCGCCTCGTGCCCGAGCGGGTCGACGCACTGCGCAACGCGCTGTCTCGCTGACGATCAGCGCCGGCACCACACCGGGACCACACCTGCGGCCACCACGCTCACGTGGCCGGCAGCACCTCCGAAGCGGCGACCTCCTCGGCATGGGCACTGACGAGACCGTCGACGAAGGCCGTGGCAAAGGCCCGCCAATCGATGCCTTGCAGATCGACCAGGTCCGAGATCAGCGAGAGGCCGACAGCGACGTCACGCGAGGCCTGGAGCACGACGCTCGCACCCTGTCGGAGCGAGGGATCCGGGGAGATCGCAACGGCGCTCTGCGCCAACGCGGCGCTGTCCGCATGGTCGACGACGCTGGCGAGGCGATCGTCGTGGTGGGCGGCGAGGAGGAACTCGAGGGTGAGCCGTCGGAACCGAGCGGCCTCGGGCCGGGTGGCCCCGGCCATGATCGCTGCGGCATCGATCGCCGACGCTCCCACTGACAGCGAGTTGGGACCCCGCGAGTGCCACACACACCGCGTGACCATGTCGAGGAGCAGGGCGTCGCGGGTCTCGAAGACGTGGTACGCCGTCGACGGCGAGCAGCCGGCGACGCGCCCGATGCGCTTCAGGGTCGCTCCCTGCAGACCGCTGCGGGACACCACGTCGACGGCTGCATGCAGCAAGGCCCCGTGGGCCTCGTCCGCGACACCTAAGACGTACGGCCCGGAACGGGCCGGCTCCGGTGGCGGGCCGGCCGGTGACGCCCCGCCGGAGCCGGTGCGGACCCATCGAACGGCGTTGCTCACCGGCTCGCTGCCGTCGCTGTGCACCGGCGCCACGACCACGGCGCCGAAGAGCAGCGACGCGAGACCGAGCAGGATCGGATCCCCACCCGGCTCGTCGAACGCACCGGCCGCCTCGAACCACGCCTGCAACTGGCCCGGCACGACATCGCCGAGCTCGTCGATCCGCGACGTCACCATGCAGAGGTGCATCGCCGCACGCAGCTCGGGACCCGGCTCGGTGACCCAGCGGAGGTCGTCACCGTCGAGCCAACCCGATCGGGCGGCGGACGCGGCCAGCGTGATCAGGCGTTCGATCTCGCCGCCGAGGCGGCAGGACCACAGGTCGACCAGCAGCTCCGCGACGTTGTCGTAGCGGGCGTAGAGCGCGCCGTAGGTCAACTCCGACGCCCGGGCGACATCTCGGAGGCCGACCGAGTCGGCGCCGCGTTCGTCGATGAGCGAGACGGCCGCGTCGAGGATGCGCCGATCGTTCTGAAGCGCTCGAGCAGTCCGTGCCCGTCGAACATTCTCCACCACTGCCCCGACGCTACGACTCGACGATCAGGGCAACACGCCTCGCGGCTCACCCTTTCCTCACTGTTCACATTCGTGACCAGTGGCGTGACCAGTGGCGTGACCAGTGGCGTGACCGGGCAACCTGCGCCGCGTGCCGCGAACGTCCGACCTGTGCCGTGATCCGGTTGCACACCGCCACATCAC
>JBEGOE010000330.1:0-5279 GCA_041182165.1 Actinomycetota bacterium | reverse complement strand
CGATGCGCGTGTGCGTGGCGGCGGCGACGCGCAGCGGGATGTACCACATGCCCACCGCTGCCCCTCGCAGCATGCAGGCGCACGCCGAGTAGGGCGACGTCGGGGGCGAGGTGCGCGTGTTCCTGGCAGGCCGCGGCGATGCCTGCCGGGCGGCCGGCATCGACGACATCATCGTCGACCCAGGCATCGGCTTCGGCAAGACCACCGAGCACAACCTGGCACTGCTGGCTGCACTCGATCGCCTGGTCGACCTCGGCCGACCCGTGCTCGTCGGCGTGTCGCGGAAGCGGTTCATCGGCGAGCTCGCCGGTGGTGCGCCGCCGACCGAGCGTCTGGGCGGCTCGATCGCCGCAGGGCTCGCCGCGATGGCGCGCGGCGCGAGCATCCTGCGCGTGCACGACGTGGCCGCTCACGTCCAGGCGCTGAGCGTGTGGCACGCCATCGCCGACGTACAGCGCACTTCGCCGGATCGATGATGGAGCAGCACCGACGTGCATGAATCACGTGCCGACCACACGCCGATGTTCGGTGTGATCGAAGGCTTCTACGGCGACCCCTGGAGCCACGCGGAACGGCTGGCGTGCATCGACGCGATGGCTGGCTGGGGTGCGAACGCCTATGTGTGGGCACCGAAGTCGGAGCCGCGGCACCGCGATGCCTGGGCCGACGAGTTCACAGCGCAGGAGGTGGCGCAGTTCGCCGAGTTGATCGCGCGCGACGAGCGGGTGATGGTGTCGATCGCCCTCACCCCCGGGAGTACCGCCACCATCGACGACATCACCGCGAAGTTCGGCCCGGTGGTGGCGGCCGGCTGTCGCACGGTGACCCTGTGCTTCGACGACCTGCCGGTGCTCGACGCAGCGGCACACCACCGCGACCTGGCCAATGCCACCGCGGCCGCGATGGATGTCGACGTGTGGCTGGTGCCCACCCACTACATGGGCACCGACTCGTCGTCGTACCTCGACTCCCTGGTCGATGGCCTCAGCGATCGGGTGAGGCTGATGTGGACCGGCGTGTCGGTGGTGGCCGATTCGATTCCCGCCGAACACGCCGCTGCACGGGCGCAGTCGGCGGGTGGCCGGCTACCGCTGCTGTGGGACAACGTGCCGGTGAACGATGGCTTCATGGGCGGTTACCTCCACCTCGGGCCCTACGTCGGCCGCGAGGCCGGTTTGCGCAACACGGTGTCGGGGGTGCTGCTGAACCCGATGCTGTCGATGCGTGCGTCGCTGCCCACGCTGGAGTCGGCGTGTGCATGGTGGCGAGGCGACGACCCGATCGAGGCCTGGCGCAGCGCCGTCGACCGCGATGGATGGCGAGTGCTGGCCGAGGCAACGGCGTTCCCCGGCGATGCCCACTGGCCCGGTGATCGACCCGGCAGGGAGTGGCTTGCCGCGGTCGCTGCACTCGCCGACCACGGCGACCCCGACGTCGACCCCTGGATCGACGCCGCCCGCGCCGGGGCTCGTATCTGCCTGGCTGCGTGCGATGTCGTCGACGGGCTCGCATCTGGTGCGCCGCGCAAGAAGGTCACGTCGAAGTTCTTCCGCACGATCGATGTGATCAGGTGGTTGCAGTTGCCGCAGCGCACCCTCGGCGCCGGCCCACGCTTTCGGCCAGTGGTGGTGGCCGACGCCGACGGCGACTTCATGGCCACGAGTCAGTGCCTGGTGTTCACCACCTCGATCGTCGAGCGCTACGTCGGCGATGTCAACGACGCCCTCGCCGAACTCGAACGCTCCGTCTGATCCGACGGACGTGTCGTCGATTAGGGGGTCAGGGCCCCAGCAGGGCAGCGGGGATGACGGCGGTTCCACTGCGCATCTTCGGGCGTCTGAACTGCGCAATTTCGGGACGATGTATCGAGCGTTTTCGGGCGTCTGAACTGTGCAGTTTCGGGCCGCCCGGGCCGAGCCGGACGAATACCCGGCCGGCTCGCCCTCCGCCGCCGCCTACGGTGGAGCACATGCGAGCCCCCCGCCGCGCACCCGTTCTGTTGCTCGAAGCGTCGAACGTCGCTTCGGGCGTCGGCAATGCAGCGGTGATGGTGACCATCCCGTGGCTGGTGCTCGACGTCACCGGCTCGTCGGCGTCAGCAGGGTTGGTGGCCGCCGTCGCCGCCCTGCCGGGTCTGTTGGCGGCACCGCTGGCCGGCTGGTTCGTCGACCACTTCGGCCGCCGCCGGGTGAGTGCCGTGGCCGACTGCCTCTCGGCGCTGTCGGTGGCCGGCTTCCCGCTCGTGGCGGCCTTCGGTGAGATGACCCTCGCCTGGGTGCTCGTGCTCGCCGTGCTCGGTGCGACCTTCGACCCGGCCGGCTACACCGCCCGCCGCGCCGCCATCCCTGGCGTGGCCGCGGCCTCCGGCGTGTCGGTCGATCGGCTCAACGGCGTGCACGAGGGCTGTTTCGCAGCGGGGTGGACACTCGGCCCGCTGGTGGGTGCTGCCCTCATCGCCGCCTTCGGCCCGGCGGCCTCGTTCTGGCTGCCCTGCGGCTTGTTCGTGTTCGCAGCGCTCGCCATGGTGCTGGTGGGTCCCGCGGCCGACGTGCCCGAGGCCGGTGCAGACGGTGAGGCCGCCGAGCCCACTGCGCCTGCCGGCTGGCGTGGGCTCTTCGCCGGCGTCGCCGTGCTGCGTGCCGACCGGTTGCTGCGTTCGCTCAGCCTGTCGGTGATGGTGCTGGCCGCCATCTACCTGCCCACCGAGGCCGTGCTCCTGCCCACGCACTACGAAGCGCTCGGGCAGCCCGGTTCGATGGGTGTGGTCATCGCCTGCCTGGCCGCGGGCTCGATGATCGGCTCGTTCTCGTACGGCCGCCTCAGCGCCAGGTTCACGAAACTGCAGATCGTCCGCATGATCATGCTCGGCACGACGGTGGCCATCTGGCCGATGGCTCTGCTGCCGCCGCTCGTGCCCATGGCTGTGGCGGGCGCCATGCTGGGCCTGTCGTGGGGGCCCTACAACCCGCTGATGAGCACCTTGGTGCAGGCGCGGGTGCCGATCGATCAGCAGGGGCGGGTGTACGGGGTGCAGATGTCGCTGTTCTCGGCGGTGCCGCCCGTGGCGATGCTGGTGGTGGGCGTGGCGGTGGAGTGGCTCGGGGTGCGCACCACCTATCTCGTGCTGGCCGGCCTGCTCTCGGCGTGGACCCTCTTCGTGCTGCGTGACCCCGCCCTCGCCGAGTTGGATCGTCCCGTCGACGCAGGGCTGGCTCCGGCAGACTGCAGCAGTGGAGTTCGTGATCGCACGTAACCCCGACGAGGGGTCGACGCTGCCGTATCTGGTGCGCCTGCCCTTGGGTACCGGGGTGGTGCTGAAGGTGCGCGACACCTGGCCCCGAACGGCCAAGGTGTACTGCCATCCGGCCGAGGCCTGGCCGGCCGAGCCCGACATCGTCGAGCGGGTGCCGGTGCGCTCGTGCGTGCGTCGCGGGGCCTCGATCGATCTCGTGCTCGACCGCGGCCGCGAGAACCGGTCGCAGTTCGTCTTCGCCGCGGCGCGTGGCCGGGAGGTGATCTTCTGGCAGAGCGCCCGTACCGCTCGTCAGGCCCGCCCGGCCGTGTCGGTGCCCACGGCCCGTGCCTCGGGCCAGGTGCTCGACATCGTCGTCGACAGCCACGAGCGGTACGCCTGGAGCTTCTCTGCGCAGCAGGCCACCACCCGGCGGCAGGCATTGCCGGCAGGCGACTACGGCGTGGTGCTCGACGGGCATCTCGTCGCTGCCGTGGAACGCAAGAGCCTCGTCGACCTGGTGTCGACCCTCACCACCGGCAGGTTGCGCTACCTGATGGCCGACCTGGCCGCGCTGCCACGCGCGGCGCTGGTGGTGGAAGACCGTTGGTCGTCGGTGTTCAAGCTCGACAGGGTTCGGCCGTCGGTGGTCACCGAAGGTCTTGCCGAGACGCAGGTGCGGTTTCCCACCGTGCCGATCGTGTTTTGCGAGACGCGACCGCTCGCCCAGGAATGGGCCTACCGGTTCCTCGGCGCAGCCGCTGCCCACCACGGCGAGCACCTCGATGCCGCCCGACTCGAGTCGGCCCTGCCGACGGCGGCCCGACTCGCCCCGGCCGAGCCGACCCCCGCCGAGGTGCGCGCCTGGGCGGTGGCGACGGGCCTGCCGGTCGCTGCCGCAGGTCGGATCAAGCCCGACATCGTCGACGCCTACCACCGCGCCCACGCTGCCGCCGACCGCTGACCTCGCTGAATACTGCTGAAGGTTGCTCCGTCATGACGCGGATATGGCACAACACGTTTGCGCTGGACGATTCTCAGGACGGGGGAACGAACCGGCGGATGCCACTCGAAGAGACGATCCAGAGTGCGCCCTCAACGGGGTGCTCTTGGAGGGCGGCGATCAACCGATCGACGGCTTCGAGCACCTCAGTCGGACCATGTGCCTTCGGGAGTCGCAGTACGACTACTCCAGCTGTAGGGCGGGGATCGAATTCGAACGGGTTGGCGAAGTCCAGGTCGCAGGTGATGAGGATCCGGCCTTCCGTGGCGCACCGCTTGAAAACTGCTGAGTCCGACGCGCCCGCCATGCGTTGCAGGACGACTGTCGAGACGTCGTGACCGGCGTCAGCCAGTCGTCGATGCGTTGAGGCACCGAGGTTCTCGTCGAGCTTGCACTTCACCCGGCGGCATCGAGGTCGGCGAAACGGACGTCGGCGAGTTGGGCTCCATACGCGATGCACGCGAGGACATCGTCGACCTCGATCCCGGGGAACTCAGCGACCACGGCGTCGACCGTCCAGCCCTCGGCGAGGTAGCCGAGGATCAGTGAGACCCACAGTCGGTGACCACGGATGGTCGGCCTGCCGAAGCAGATCGCAGGGTCCACCACGATGCGATCCAGCAGAGCGTTCGTCATCGCCCAAGTGTGCCACGCGATCACGGCCGACGGCATCGGGTTGCGTGCCACCTCTGACCTGGTCTCTCGTGAGAGAGAAGAGAGCGGGTGACGGTGTGTTGTCTCAGGACATCCCGGACAGATGTCGCGCGTCATAGCGGACAGTCGTTCAGCCTTCCGCGGTGTCAAAAGCCCGACTGGTCATCACCGCAGTTGTCCTCGAAGGCCGCTCAACGAGCGAGGTCGCCCGTCACTACGGCGTGTCTCGCTCCTGGGTCTACGAACTCGTTGCCCGCTACCGAACCGAAGGCGAGACCGCGTTCGAACCACGCTCACGACGACCAACATCTCGACCTGACGCGACACCCACCGACACCATCGAACTCGTCCTCGCGCTCCGCCGACGGTTGACCCTCGACGGGTTGGACG
>JBEGOE010000329.1:0-3022 GCA_041182165.1 Actinomycetota bacterium | reverse complement strand
ATGCGGCCAGCACGATCGTGGCGGCGATGGTGGCGAGCGCCATGGTGGGCCAGGCGTCGGGAGGGAAGAAGATCAGCAGCAGCAGGAACGTCATGATCGGCCGGCGGATGAGGACGGCGGCCGCCGCGGTGAAGCCGGCGGCGACGAGCGAGATCTCTGACCCGACACCGAGGGCGTGCCCGAGTGCCAGCGCGAGCGTGGCACCGGCGAAGCCGACCGGGAAGATCTGGCCACCGAACCACCCGGTGGCCAGCACCACCACCAGGACCACCAGCTTCAGCCCGGCCAGCCCCAGCAGCGACCAGGTGCTGCGCGTGTGTGCGTCGAGCAACAGCTCTTGCGTCTCGTGATGGCCGGAGAACAGTGCCAGTGGCGTGACGAAACCGCCGAGGCCGAGGACGACCCCGCCGAGCAGGCCGTGTGCCACCGGACCGCCGGGAACGTGTCGGACCACCAGCGACCGGGCTGGCGCAAGGGTCGTGAGCGCGGCGCGGGCCACCAGCGCCGCCGCAGCCGCCGCCATGCCGGCCCAGACGAGGCCCGTGCCGAAGCGGGAGGCTGCGTCGCCGACAGCGGCGACGAAGGGCTGCAGCACGTCGTCGGGCAGCACCTGCCGCAGCACGATCAGGCCAGTGAGCGCCGCGACGAGCGTGGGTCCGATCTTCGACAGCTTCCCGCCGGTGACGCTGCCGGACTCGTCGACGTCGACCGTGGCAGCCACCGACAGCGGCGTGCCGAAGAGGCCGCCGAGCGCCGCGGCCACCGACAGCTGCACCGACTCGTCCTTGGCCATCTTCAGCAGCGCACCGAGCCGCGCCCCGAGGGTCGACACGTACGCAATCCGCGGGGCGTCCGGACCCCGCGCCCCGCCGAAGCCGAGCGACGCGACGCCCAGCCCGACCCGCGCCATGAACACGCCGTCGGTCGGGCCCGGGTCACCCTGCGCTGCCTGGTGCGCGTCGGCGATGGACTCCTCGACGTCGTGTGCCTCGCCGCGCTGTCGGCCACCCACGGTGTTCAGCAGACCGACCACGAGCCCACCGACGCTGCACACGATGACGATCCACCAGCGCTGCGACAGGTCGAGGTGACCCGGGATGGTGTCGAACAAGAGCTCCTGCAGATGGAACGCCACGAACAGGAAGGCGACGCTGAACAGCGCCATGGCGCCGCCGAGCACGACGGCCAGGGCATAGGGGCGCAGGGCAACGCTGCGGCTCATGGCTGCGGTGGGTGAGCGAAGACCTTCCCGGCAGGTGAGGCGCCCGTGATGGCATCGGCGGCCAGGATGACCGCAGCAGCCGTGTAGGCCGACGTCTCGCCCACCGGGAAGCGGACGAGCGACGGGTAGACGATGCCGGTCCAGTACGAGCCGTCGTCGAGGCGGTGGGTCCGGGTCCAGTGCAGCAGGTCGGTGGCGGTCGAGACGTCACCGATGGCGGCGTAGGCGATCGCAGCCTCTGCCGTCTCGGAGGCAGTGACCCACGGTTCGTCGCTGACGCACCGGATCCCCTGGCCCTCCATGGCGAACAGGTCCCACTTCTCGGCGAGTCGGGCCTTGGCCTGCTCGCCTGTCAGCGCACCGGAGAGGACCGGGTAGTACCAGTCCATCGCCCACCGCTCCTTGGGTTCGAACGCGTGGGGCGACCCGGCGACGACGGCGGCGAGCCGGTCGCTCGCGGCACGCCAGTCGGCGCGCGGCTCGTTGATGAGGTCGGCGAGGTCGGCAGCGCAGCGCAGGGCGTGCATGATGCTCGACGAGCCGGTGAGCAGCGCGTAGTCCCACGGGTGGCCGTCGTCAGTGCGCGCCCACAGCACGGTGCCGTCGGGCTTGCGCATGCGGAGCACCCACTCCATCGCCCGCTCGACCGTGGGCCACAGGTGATCGACGAAGGCGCGGTCCCACGTGCAGAGCCAGTGGTGCCACACGCCGGTGGCGATGTAGGCGCAGACGTTGGTGTCGAGCTTGGCCTCCTCGACCGAACCGTCGGGGAGGTAGTAGTTCCACCAGCTGCCGTCGGGACGTTGGATGTCGACGAGCCACTCGTACGCGCGCTCGGCCTCGGCGTGAAGGCCGGCGACGTCGAGCGCCATTGCGGTCTCGACGTGGTTCCACGGGTCGCAGTGGCCGTCGGGAAACCACGGGATCATGCCGGTGGGCAGCTGGAGCCGGGCGATCGCCTCGGCGCTCTCGACGATCTCGTCGGAGGTGAGCACACCCTCGATGTGGGGAACGCCGGTCATCGCTTCTTCCCGTACACGATGAGGCTCTTGCCGAGCACGGGTGCGAGCGTGCGCTCGAGCACCTGCATGCCGGCAGGCTGCTCGGTGATCTCCCACTCGAGCAGACGCTGGTAACGGTTGACCGCGGCGACATCGGTGCGACGGGGTCCCACCGCGCACTTCAGCCACCAGTACGGCGAGTGCAGGGCGTGGGCGTGGTGGCTGCCCGTGACCTCGAGCCCGGCGGTGCGCAGCTTGGCCTTGAGCTCGGTGGCCGTGTAGATGCGGACATGGCCGCCTGCGCTCTTCGGTGCGTGGTACTCGTCGCTGAGCATCCAGTTGATCTTCTCGGGCAGCCAGGTTGGCACCGTGCAGGCGAACGTACCGCCCGGCTTCAGCACCCGAACCAGCTCGGCGATCGCGTCGACGTCGGACTGGATGTGCTCGAGCACCTCGCTCGTGATGACCCGGTCGAAGCTGGCATCGGCGAACGCGAGCTTCGTCGCGTCGCCGCGCAGCACGCCGACGTACCGCTCGGGCAGGATCTCGCCGGCCTCGGACATGGCGCCGAACACGGCCCGCGTGGCGACGACCTCGTCGGCCGCGTAGTCGAGCGCGACGACGTTCGCGCCGCGGCGGGCGAGCTCGAACGCATGGCGACCGAAGCCCGCGCCGGCGTCGAGCACGAGGTCGCCCGGGCGCACACCCAGACGGTCGAATCGGACGGTGAGCACGTGTCAGGCCCTACCGTTGCGTCGGAGCTTCTCGACGTTGGCGGGCATGGCGAGGACTTCACGGT
>JBEGOE010000328.1:0-5611 GCA_041182165.1 Actinomycetota bacterium | reverse complement strand
CCGCTCGGCCGACGACAGCACGCGCACGAGGTCGGGCTCGGTGGTGGCCGGGGCCAGCAGTGCCGCCGCGACGGCCGGCTCGGTGAGCTGATCGGACTCGGCGAGCTTCCGCAGCGCCACGACGAGGCGCTCGCGCCCATCGGGGGTGGGGTCGACGATGACGCTGCAACCACCCAGGTCGATCACGTCGTGATGCACGGGCCGAGCGCCATCGGCGTCGTCACCGCGCTCGAACGGGCGGAGGGTGAGCCAACGGGCCCCGGCATCGTCGGCCAGGGATCCGAGCACCTGGATGCGGCGCTGCCATGCGTCGTCGGACAGGGCGCCCCACTCGGCGACGGTGCCACCGACGACCATGACGTG
Organism: Actinomycetota bacterium; assembly: GCA_041182165.1. Lineage (GTDB taxonomy): Bacteria > Actinomycetota > Acidimicrobiia > Acidimicrobiales > Ilumatobacteraceae > VFMC01. Next base: position 5,248 of record JBEGOE010000328.1, on the reverse strand, counting down.
GCAGAGCTCGACCAGCTCGACGTCGGTGGTGGCGGCCCCTCGCATCACCCCATTCTCCCACGCCGACAGGCTGTGTCACGAACACCAATGAGTGCCACGGCACGATCGGATCTCGCCGGATATGGTGACCCGATCACCGACTCGACCCCCGTCTCCCCGGCCAGCAAGGCCGCTCCGCTGCACGTCGCGTGCATCATGGACGGCAACGGGCGTTGGGCCAGGCGGCGGGGCCTCCCCCGCACCGCCGGGCACACCGAGGGCGAGGAGAACCTGGCCGCGCTCGTGCGGGTGGCCGTCACACGCAACGTCGGCTGGCTGACGGTGTTCGGCTTCTCCACCGAGAACTGGGTGCGGCCGCGCGGTGAGGTCCGCCACATCCTGGGCCTGCACAAGAAGCTCTTCGGCAGGGTGGCCGAGCTCAACGAGCTGAACGTGCGCGTCGAGTGGATGGGCCGCCCGTTCGACTCCCCCGAGGCACGGACCCCGAAGTACGTGCAGCGCGCCATCCGCAAGGCGATCAACGACACGCGCCGCAACACCGGCATGGTGCTCACCGTGGCGTTCGACTACGGCAGCCGGGCCGAGCTGGTGCACGCCGCGCACGAGGCGATCGCTGCGGGCGACGAGATCAGCGAGGCGAGCATCGACCACCACCTCTACCTGCCCGACCTCCCACCGGTCGACGTGCTCGTGCGCACCTCCGGCGAGCTCCGCATCTCGAACTTCATGCTGTGGCAGATCGTGGCCTCGAAGGTGTACTTCACCGACAAGCCCTGGCCCGACTTCGACGCAGCCGACCTCGACGCGGCACTCGCGCTCGTTCGCTGACCCACATCACCGCCATGTCTGCCGTGTCCGATGCACTCGCCCGCCTCGCCTCGGCGCTGCCCGGCGGCGGAGAGCAGCGTCCGCAGCAGGTGGTGATGGCCGAGGCGATCGCCGACGGGGTCGCCGGGGGCACACACGTGGTCGTGCAGGCCGGCACGGGCACCGGCAAGTCGTGGGGCTACCTGGTGCCAGCGGTGCTCAGCGGCAAGCGCGTGGTCGTCGCCACCGCCACGAAGGCGCTGCAGGACCAGCTGGCCGGCAAGGACCTCCCGTTCCTCGAGACGCACCTCACCCGGCCGTTCACCTGGGCGATCCTCAAGGGCCGCAGCAACTACGTCTGCCTGCAGCGCGTGCGCGAGCTGCAGTCCCGCGACGCCGGGCAGGGCACGCTCGAGATCGATGACATGGCCGCCACCACCAAGGCCGAGGTGCTGAAGCTCGCCGCGTGGGCCGGCACCTCGCAGACCGGCGATCTCGCCGAGCTCGACTGGTCGCCAACCGACGCCGCACAACGCGCCGTCACCGTCGGCGGCGATGAGTGCCCGGGCGCGACACGCTGCCCGATGGGTGGGCCGTGCTTCGCCGAAGCGGCCCGTCAGCGCGCTGCAGCAGCGGACGTGATCGTGGTGAACCTGCATCTCTACGGACTCGACGTCGCGTCCGGCGGGGTCATCCTGCCCGAGCACGACGTCGTCGTGGTCGACGAGGCACACCAGCTCGAGGACATCATGAGCGACACCGTCGGGGTGCAGATCGGCCCGGGCCGATTCGTGCTCGCGGCCGGCACGCTCCGTCGCATCATCGACGACCCCGCTGTCGTCGGGCCGGTGGCCGAGGCCGCCCAGGCACTGCGCGACGTGCTCGGCCCGTATGCCGGCCAACGACTCGGCGAGCCGCTGCCCGAGGTCATCCAGGACGTGCTCATCAGCGGCCGCGGCCGCCTCGAGGCAGCCCAGACGACGCTGCGTTCGATCAACACCCAGAACGAGGACGCCAAGCAGCGCGTCATCCGCGCGCAGCAGATCTGCACCCGCCTCCAGGACCACATCGACACCTGCATCGGCGCTCGTGAGGGCTCGGTGGCGTTCGTGTCGGGATCACCCGACCAGCCGCGGCTCGAGGTCGCACCCCTCGACGTCGGCCCCGTGCTCAGCGAAGGTGTGTGGAGCCGGCGCACCGCCGTGCTCACCAGCGCCACCATCCCCACGTCGATCGGACCCCGCGTGGGCCTGCCGGCCGATCCGGCCAAGGTGCGCACGCTCGACGTCGGCAGCCCGTTCGACTACGAGCACCACGGGCTCCTCTACTGCGCGATCCACCTGCCCGACCCGCGGGCGCCGCAACGCGAGGCAGCGACGCACGACGAGATCGCGGCACTGATCACCGCCGCCGGCGGGCGCACGCTCGCACTGTTCACGAGCTGGAAGGCAATGGACGCCGCAGCCGCCGCTGTGCGACTGAAGGTGACCCAGCCGATCATCACCCAACGCGACCTGCCGAAGAGCGCACTCGTGAAGGCCTTCGCCGACGACGAGGCCACCTGTCTCTTCGCCACTGCCGGGCTGTTCCAGGGCATCGACATCCCCGGACGCACGCTGAGCCTGGTGATCATCGACCGCATCCCGTTCCCCCGACCGGACGACCCGCTGCTGTCGGCGCGGCGCGAACTGCTGGGCGCCGCGGCGTTCTCGCAGATCGACGTCCCTCGCGCCTCGATCCTGCTCGCGCAGGCGACCGGCCGGCTCATCCGCAATGCCTCCGACCGTGGCGTGGTGGCCGTGCTCGACCCGCGGCTCGGCAAGGCCAGCTACCGGTGGGACATCGTGAAGGCGCTACCGCCGATGCAGCGCACTCGGCACCGCGCCGAGGCCGAGGCGTTCCTGCGCGAGATCACCGGCACCGGGGCACCCACGACGGAAGGGTAAGGTCGCCCCATGGGGGACCAGCCGGTGCAGTGCCAGGTGGAGGGTGGCGTGGCCACCATCACGCTCGACTCGCCGGCCAACCGCAACGCGCTGTCGACCGCACTGCTGACGAGCCTGCACGAGGCACTCGACCGTGCCGAGCAGCCCGATGTACGGGTCATCGTCCTCACGCACACACCCCCGGTGTTCTGCGCCGGCGCCGACCTGCGCGAGCGCAGCAACGGCCCCACCGACGCCGGCCCGATGATGCGGGCGATGCGGCGCCTCGTCGAGGTGGCCCAACCGGTGATCGCTGCAGTGCAGGGCCCGGTTCGCGCCGGCGGCATCGGCCTGATGGCGTCGTGCGACCTGGTGGTGGTGCAGCGTGACGTCACGTTCGCCTTCACCGAGGTCCGCATCGGTGTGGCGCCGGCGATCATCAGTGTGCCGATCCTGCAGCGCGTGCCGTGGACGCAACTCGCCGCGCCTTTCCTCACGGGCGAGACCTTCGACGCCTCCACGGCACTCGACATGGGCCTCGTCACCCACGTCAGTGACGACGTGCCCACCACGGTGCGGGCGCTGGTCGATGGTGTGCTCGCGGGTGCACCAGGCGCCGTTGCCGCCACCAAGCGCCTCCTGCGCGGCGAGCGATCGTGGGAAGCGATGCAGTCCCTCAGCGAAGAGCTGTTCGGCAGCGCCGAGGCGGCAGAGGGCATGCGTGCCTTCGCCGAGCAGCGGACGCCCCGGTGGGCGACGACGGAGGCGATCTGACATGCCCGTGCTCCCCGACAGCGTGAACCCATCGTCCGACGCGTACCGCTACAACCGCGAGGCGATGCTGGCGCAGCTGACGGCCCACGACGCCGAGATCGCGAAGGTCGCCGCCGGCGGCGGGCCGAGGTATGTCGAACGTCACCGCACCCGCGGCAAGCTGCTGGCCCGCGAGCGCGTCGAGGCCCTGCTCGACCCGGCGAGCCCGTTCCTCGAACTGTCCCCCCTGGCGGCGTGGGGCAGCCAGTTCCCGGCCGGGGCGGGCATGGTCACCGGCATCGGTGTCGTCGAGGGCGTCGAGTGCGTCATCGTCGCCAACGACCCGACGGTGCGCGGCGGCGCGAGCAACCCGTTCACCATGCAGAAGCAGATCCGTGCGATGGAGATCGCGTCCCAGAACCGCCTGCCGCTCGTGAGCCTCGTCGAGTCCGGCGGCGCCGACCTGCCGTCACAGAGCGACATCTTCATCCCCGGCGGCAAGAGCTTCCGCGACATCACTGCGCTGTCGGCCAAGGGCATCCCCACGGTCGCCGTCGTCTTCGGCAACTCCACCGCCGGCGGCGCCTACACGCCGGGCATGAGCGACTACATCGTCATGATCAAGGAGCGCTCGAAGGTGTTCCTGGGCGGCCCGCCGCTGGTGAAGATGGCCACCGGCGAGGAGAGCGACGACGAGAGCCTCGGCGGCGCCGACATGCACGCACGGGTCAGCGGCCTCGCCGACTTCTTCGCCGTCGATGAGCTCGACGGCATCCGCCTCGGACGCCAGGTGGTGCGCCGTCTCAGCCACCGCAAGCGCGGCCCCGGGCCACGTGGCACGGCCCTCCCGCCGAGGTTCGACCCCGAGCACCTCCTGGGCATCCCGTCCGCCGACCCCAAGGTGCCGTTCGACCCGCGTCTCGTGATCACTCGCGTGGTCGACGACAGCGACTTCGACGAGTTCAAGCCGCTGTACGGCAGCTCGCTCGTCACCGGCTTCGCCGAGATCCACGGCTATCCGGTCGGCATCCTCGCCAACCACCGCGGCGTGCTGTTCAGCGAGGAGGCCGAGAAGGCCGCGCAGTTCATCCAACTCGCCAACCAGATCGACACACCCCTCGTGTTCCTCCAGAACACCACCGGCTACATGGTCGGCAAGGAGTTCGAGCGGCGCGGCATCATCAAGGACGGGGCGAAGATGATCAACGCCGTCACGAACAGCCAGGTGCCGCACATCACCATCCACATGGCCGCCTCGTACGGCGCCGGCAACTACGGCATGTGCGGCCGGGCGTTCGGGCCGCGCTTCCTGTTCGCCTGGCCCAATGCCAAGACCGCTGTCATGGGCCCGCAGCAACTCGCCGGCGTGCTCAGCATCGTGGCGAAGCAGTCGGCCGCGTCGCTCGGGAAGCCGTTCGACGAGGAAGCCGACGAAGCGATGCGACGCACGGTCGAGGACCAGATCGAGCGCGAGTCACTGGCGATGTTCATGACCGGCAAGCTCTACGACGACGGCATCATCGACCCGCGCGACACGCGCACGGTGCTCGGCATGTGCCTCAGTGCGATCGACAACGACGAGGTGCGCGGCACCCGCGGCTACGGCGTCTACCGGATGTGATGCGATGAGCCCCGCCGTGTCGCGCCCACCCATGCAGCGCTCCCCCATCGACACCGTGCTCGTCGCCAACCGCGGCGAGATCGCGCGACGCATCATCCACACCTGCCGACGTCTCGGCATCAGCACGGTCGCCGTGTACAGC
>JBEGOE010000327.1:0-4495 GCA_041182165.1 Actinomycetota bacterium | reverse complement strand
GCCGTTGCCATCGCTGCCATCGCACCGGGGTCGTCGTAGCGCGGCGTCGGTCCGCCGCTCACGGCCTGCCGGCCTTCGTCAGCCGGTCGATGAAGCTCGTCGCCCAGCCGTGCACGTCGTTCGATGCCACGGCTGCCCGCAGCCCGCACATCCGCTCGCGCGCCTCGGCCGGCGACATGGCTATTGCGCTCTGCAGCGCCGCCACGAGCGATTCGGGGTCGTGCGCGTTCACGATCACCGCATCGGTGAGCTCGTCCACCGCGCCGGCGAACTCGCTCAGCACCAGCACACCCTGTTCGTCGCGGCGCGAGGCGACGAATTCCTTCGACACGAGGTTCATCCCGTCCCGCAGGGGCGTCACCAGCATCACGTCCGCCGCCCGGTAGAGAGCGACCAGCTCCTCGAGCGGCAGCCGTTGGTGGAGGTAGTGGAGGACCGGATGGCCCAGCGTCGCGAACTCGCCGTTGATCGCGCCGACCAGTTGCTCGACCCGCTCGCGCTGGCTCTGGTAGTCGCCCACCGTCTCACGGCTCGGGACAGCCACCTGGACCATGACGATGGGTGGTCGGCTGACGCCGTTCTGCGTCGCTTGCGCACGCAGCAGGGTCTGGAAGGCCAGGAGGCGTTCCTCGATCCCCTTCGTGTAATCGAGCCGATCGACGCCCAGCAGCACGACCTCCGGATCACCGAGACGCTCCCGGATGTCGTGCGCCGCAGCGTCGGTCTCCTGCCGCGCGCTCATCGCATCGACCTCGGCGACATCGATCGAGATCGGGAAGGCTCCCACCTCGACCCGCCGGCCGTCGGGAGCGACGACGACGTGGTCGGATGACTCCACCGACAACAACCGGCTCGCGAGGCCGCAGAAGTTCTCGGCAGCGACATTGCGCTGAAACCCGACCAGGTCGGCACCGAGCAGTCCCTCGATCACCTCGTCGCGCCACGGCAGCCGCATGAACAGCTCCTGTGGCGGGAAGGGGATGTGGAGGAAGAAGCCGATGCGCACGTCGGGGCGCAGCACGCGCAGCATCGCCGGCACGAGCTGGAGGTGATAGTCGTGCACCCACACCAGCGCACCTGGCGTCGCCGCGTTCGCGGCCCGCTGGGCGAAGGCGGCGTTCACCTCGCGGTAGAGCGCCCAGCTGTCGGCGTCGTAGATCGAAGGCCTGATCGCGTCGTGGTAGAGGGGCCACAGCGCACCGTTCGAGATGTGCTCGTAGTAGCCGGTCACCTGATGCTCGTCGAGCGGCACCGAGAGGAGGTCGAGCCCGTCGTGCGAGAACACGTGCCCGTCGTCGGGATGCCCCGGCTCGGTGGCGATGCCGTTCCACCCGACCCACACGCCCGACCGCTCGCGCAGCAGACCGGTGAGCGCCCGAACCAGGCCGCCGGGGCTCGAACGCCACCCGTCCTCGGTGCGTTCGACCGGCAGCCGGTTGGCCACGATCACGAAGTCATGCCCGTCGGCAGGACGCGCGCTGGAACGACCGGGCACGTTGGTGGTCGCCCTCGACATCTCGTCGAGACTACCCGGCGGGGTGAACGGCCAAACGACGGGCGCGCCGACGGCCGCCGGTAGGGTTCGCTCCGCTCTATGACGTCCGGCCGGTACATCGCACTGGAGGGGGCCGAGGGGTGCGGCAAGAGCACCCAGGCCTCCCACCTCGCCGCCGCGCTCGGCGCTGTGCTCACCCGCGAGACCGGTGGCACACCGATCGGGGCGCGAATCCGCGAGATCCTGCACGACACGTCGGTCACCGACCTGGCCCCCCGGGCCGAGGCGTTGCTGACGGCCGCCGACCGAGCCCAGCACATCGAGCAGGTCGTGCGGCCGGCGCTGGGGGCCGGGCGCCACGTGGTCAGCGACCGCAGCGTCTACTCCACGCTTGCCTACCAGGGCTACGGCCGGGGCCTGCCCGTAGCCGAGATCCGGCCGATCAACGAGTGGGCCGTGGCGGGCTGCTGGCCCGAGCTGGTCATCCTGGTCGACGTGCACGCTGACGCCCTCCACCAGCGCATGCATGGCCGCGAGCTCGACCGGTTCGAACGCGAGGGCGACGACTTCCACGCCCGCGTCCGTGACGGGTTCCGCGCGCTGGCCGAGGCCGAGCCCCACCGATGGGTGGTCGTCGATGGGGTGGGCGAGATCGACGCAGTCGAGGCTGCCATCCGCACTGCAGTCCGAGATCGGCTGGGCATCTGATGGCATCGGTCTGGGACTCGGTCATCGGTCAGCGCCGCGCCGTCCACCACCTTCGCCGCTGCGCAGTGGCGCCGGTGCACGCATACCTGTTCGTCGGGCCACCGGGGTCCACCAAGGACATCGCAGCACGTGCCTTCGCGGCCAACATCCTGTCCGGGAGCGACGACCCCGAGCACCGCGACGCCCGGCTGGCCATGAGCGGCGAGCATCCGGACATGGTCGAGGTCCGCCGGGTGGGTGCGGCGCTCCACAAGGACCAGATCAGCGAGATCGTCCGGCTGGCGTCGATGGCCCCGGTCGAGAGCGACCGCAAGGTGATCGTGCTCGACGAGTTCCATCTGCTCAGCGCCGAGGGCGCAGGTCGGCTGCTGAAGACGCTCGAGGAACCACCCCCGAGCACGATCTTCGTCGTCCTGGCCGACCACGTGCCCGCCGAGCTGATCACCATCGCCTCGCGCTGCGTCAGGGTCGAGTTCGGCCCCATCGACCCGGTGGTCGTCGAGGCGGTGCTGCTGGCCGAGGGCCACTCGCCCGAGGTCGCCCGGGTGGCCGCGGCAGCATCCGCCGGCAACCTCGACCGGGCACGGGTGCTGGTCAGCGACAGCGGTCTCGCGGCGCGGCGCGATGCGTTCGCCTCGGTGCCGCACCGGCTCGACGGCACTGGCTTCACGGTCGCCACGCTGGCCGACGAGATGGTCCGCCTCGCCGACGAGGCCGCCGCGTTCCTGACCCCCGTGCACGATGCCGAGGTGGCCGAGCTCGAGGCCAGGGTCGCCGCCAGCGGCGAACGCGGTAGCGGGCGCAAGGCCATCGAGGATCGCCAGAAGCGCGAGGTGCGCCGCTATCGCACCGACGAGCTGCGCAGCGGCCTCGCCGTCATGGCGGGCGCGTACCGCGACGCGCTGGTGGCGGGCACGGCCAAGCGGCCGGAGGCCGCCGTCCGTGCGGTCGCCCGCATCCACGAGAGCCTCGATGCGCTCCAGCGGAACCCCAACGAGGTCCTGCTGTTGCAGAGCCTGCTGCTCGACCTGCCCGCCCTCTGAGCCGGGCGCCCCGCCGACCCGTGTCACACCCGCGCGGTAGGTTCGACCCGTGCCGAAGCTGACCGATCACGACCTCGAGATGTTCCTCGCAGAGCCGGGCCACCTCGCCCGCATCGCCACCACCGATGCCGACGGCATGCCCCGTGTCCTGCCACTGTGGTTCGTGCTGCACGACGGCGCCATCTGCTTCACGCCCCGGCAGCCCGCCGTCATCTGGCACAACATCGTCCGAGACCCACGGGTCGGCATCTGCATCGACGAAGAGGCCGCGCCGTACCGAAAGATCGTCGTGCAGGGTGTCGCCGAGGTGCTGCACCAACCGGGCGAGGACGATGCGTGGCGCCCGCTCTACCGACAGATCGCCAAGCGCTACCAGCGCGACGACTGGGCCGACGCCTACGTCGACGGCACCTCCGATCAGCCGCGGGCACTGTGCTCGATCCGGCTCGACGCTCCCACCACCCGCGTCCAGACCTGGCGGATGCCGGTGGCCGGCGAAGACCCCAGCGGCATCTGGCACTCGCGGTACTACGTCGGCCGCGACCCATCATGACCGTCGAGGTCCGCTGGGCCCGGCCGGGTGCCCAGCTGGCCCGCACCGTTTCGGCCACACTCCGCGAGCTCCAGGGCGACGACCCGCTGCGGCTGGTGCGCGTGGTTGCCGCCGACGCAGCAACGGTCGATGGGCTGCGCCGGTCGCTGCCCCTCTCCGGCGGTGCCTGCGGCATCGAGATCGGCGGCACCCTCCGGCTGGCCCGCACCATCGCCGCTCCGGTGCTCGGGGCGCGGCGTTCCGCCTCGCCGGTCGCGGGGCGCGCCGCCGTGCAACAGGTGCTCGCCGACCCGGCCACCTGTCCCGCTGCGTTCGCCTCGTGCGCCGCACACCCGGCAACGCACGACGCACTCGTCCGCTCCATCCGCTCACTCACCGGCGCCTTCACGCTCCCCCGGCCCGAACAGGTACTGCGCGAGCTCGCCGGTGGCCGAGAGAGCGCATCTGCGCTGTGCGACGTGGTGGTCTCGGTCCGACAGCGCGTCATCGACGGAGGCAGCGTCGACGATGCGCTGGTGCTCACCACGGCCACCGACCGCGTGCTCGCCGGGCTGGCCGGCGATGCGGGCGAGGTGCCGCTCGTGCTCGTCGTCACGCAGCAGTTCCCGCCGGCACACGTGGCAGTCCTGCGGGCGTTGTCCGCGTGCGCACCACGTGCCGTCGTCATCACCGCCAGCACGCGCGACGTCGCGGTGT
>JBEGOE010000326.1:0-3223 GCA_041182165.1 Actinomycetota bacterium | reverse complement strand
TAGCCCATCACCGAGTCCCACACCGCCGTGCCGGCGTCGAAGTCGATCTCGACGCGGGCCGGTGTGCCACCGATCTGGCGGCCGGGGTTGAACACCCACGTCCTGCCGATGCGGACGGCCCAGCTCCCGTCCTGCTCGAACGGTGACTGGTGGACGTGCCCCGCCAGCACGACATCGGGCTGGAACTCGTGGATCCGTTCGAGCAGGCCGGGGTCGGCGACGAACCCGTCGCCCGTGAGGCCGTCGCACGCATCGAGCGGGGGCCAGTGGTACACCCAGATCCAGCGCTCGGGCCGGTGCGCCGCGTCGCGTGCGAGCTGTTCCATCGCCGCAGCGCGGCCGGCAGCGTCGTCCCACCCCGAGCACACCGTGATGAGGGTGTCGCCCATGTCGATCGCGTCGCCGTCGGTGGGCAGGCCCGCAGCCCGAGCGTCCTCGCGCCAAACGGCGCCCTGTTCGCGACTGCGGACGGAACTGGTGAGCCCGTGGTTGCCCGAGCTGAACACCACCCGAGTGGCGGCCTGGATCAGCTCGGCATAGCGAAGCATCACGACGGTCTGGGCGTCGAGCGGCACCGCCGACCCGACGTCGAGGTGATCGCCGGCCACCACGACGACATCGAACTCGGGCGCGTGGTGAACCACCCAGTCGTACTGGGGGAGGGTGTAGTGCAGGTCGGCGACCAGGAGGAGACGCACGGCTAGGGCTCCAGGTATCGGGACAGCTGCGGCGGGCGGCCAACGCGGCCCAGTGCGTTCACGGCCACATCATCCCATGGCGGCACGAGGATTTCATCCACAACATGATTCTCGTTCCGTCATGATGCCAGGCGTGCGACGACTGGCGCCCTCCCCGTGGGTGGTCAACCGATGAGCTTCCCCGGCTCGTGAACGGACTACCGTCCACGGCGATGCATCGTCGGGTCGTCGCACCGTTCCTGCTGGCAGCGGCCGCCGTGCTGGTCAGCTCGTGCAGCGCTGCCCGTGACGATGCGCGACAGACGTTCGTGCCCCGCACCGACGGCGTCCTCGTGGTGGCCGCAGCCCTGCCGGCACCGGGGTTCTGGGAAGGATACGACCCTACGACGGTCGACGGCGGATTCGAGTGGGACCTCGCCACGCGCCTGGCCGACCGCCTCGGCCTCGAGCTCGAGATCGTCGACGTGCCGTTCGCGGACATCGCCGCCGGCGAGTTCGACGGCGCCGACATCGCCGTGGCGCAGATCAGCATCACCGGTGCACGCGCCGAGCTCGTCGACTTCTCCGAGCCCTACTACACCACCGATGCCGGAGTGCTGGCCCTGGCCGACACCGAGATCGCCGACCTGACGGCAGCGCGAGAGGCCACCTGGGTCGTGGTCGAGGGCACGACCCACGCCGATGTGGTGGCCGACGAGATCCGGCCCGATGCCGACGTCCTCGTGGTGGCCGACGAGACCGAGGCCACTGCGGCGCTGCTCGACGGCCGCGCCGAGGCAGCGTTGATGGATCTGACCACGGCGCTCGTGTTCGCCAACGGCGACGCCGCGCTCGCCGTCGTCGGGAAGGTGGCCACCGAGGAGCAGTACGGGGTCGCCCTCCCGCTCACCGGCCCCGACCACGTCCGCAACCGCCAGGTCGTCGACGCCGCCCTGCGCGCCTTCGACGCCGACGGCACGTTGTCCGATCTGGCCGATCGCTGGCTGGCCCCACGCTTCGCCGCTGACCCCGCCGACATCCCGCTCATCCGCATCCGCTGATGCCCCAGCCGCCGATGCCCCAGCCGCCGACCATCCACGCACCGGAGACACCGCCATGCAGCTGTTGAACCTTGACCACCCGCACGGCACGGCGTGGGAGCTCCTCGTCGTGGTGGTGGTCATCATCGTCGCGCCGATCGTCGTCGAGAAGGTCCGCATCCCCGGTCTGATCGGGCTGCTGATCGGCGGCTGCATCATCGGCCCGAACGTGCTCGGCATCGTCAGTGACTCGCACGGCATCCTCGACGAGCTCGGTGACGTCGGCCTGCTCTACCTGATGTTCGTCGCCGGCCTCGAGCTCGACCTGGCGGTGTTCGCCCGTTTCCGCAAGCAGGCGATCTCGTTCTCGTTGCTCACGTTCGCCATCCCGCTGGTACTCGGGATCGGCGCCGGGTTGCTGGTCGACTATGACCTGAAGTCGGCGGTGCTGCTCGGCTCGCTGTTCGCCTCGTACACGCTCGTGGTGTACCCCACGGTGCGGAACATGGGCCTGGCCTCGAACCGGGCGGTGGCGGTCACGGTCGGGGCCACGGTCATCACCGACACCCTGGCGCTCGTGGTGCTCGCCGTCGTGTCGGGCTCGACCACCGGCGACGCGAGCGGGCTCGAGCTGATGGTCCAGATCGTGCTCGGCCTCGTGTTGCTGGCCGTCTACTGCTTCGTCGTGCTGCCTCGTGCGGCGACGTGGTTCTTCGCCGGGCCCGGCAGGTCCAAGGCGCTGCGCTACATGTTCGTGCTCAGCGCGCTCCTGTCGGCCGGCGTGCTGGCCGAGGTGGTGGGCATCGAGGCGATCGTCGGAGCGTTCTTCGCCGGCCTCGCCCTGAACCGGCTCGTGCCGAACGAGGGCGACTTCATGGAGCGCATCGAGTTCTTCGGCTCCGCCCTGTTCATCCCCATGTTCCTCGTGTCGGTCGGGACGGTCATCGACCCCGAGGTCATGGTCGACCCGGCCACGCTCGGTCTGGCCGCGGTGTTCGTGGCGGCGTGCGTCGGCGGCAAGCTGATCGCCGCGGTGCTCTGCCGCCCGATGTTCGGTTTCAGCAACGACGAGGCCGGGGTCGTGTTCGGGCTGTCGGTCGCGCAGGCGGCTGCCACCCTGGCGGCCACGTTCGTCGGCCTCGAGATCGGGCTCTTCACCACCGCCACCGTGAACGCCGTGATGATCGTGATCGTGGTGAGCCTGGTGCTCGCGTCCACATCGGCCCTTCGTTTCGGTGGCCGGCTACCGAAGCCGCCGGTCGACGCCACCCGACTCGGGCGCTCGGTGCTCGTGCAGATTGACGACGTTGCCGATGCCCCCACACTCATGCTGCTGGCAGGCCGCCTCGCGCAGAGCGACTCGGGTGTCGTGCACCCTGCGCTGGTGGTCGCCGACGGCTCGGCCGGGCCCGACGACGAGCGGCTCGCCGCGCTGCACCACGCCATCGCCGCCACGGGTGTCGACGCCGAGCTCGAGGTGCGGCACGATCGCACTGCGAACGAGGG
>JBEGOE010000325.1:0-3747 GCA_041182165.1 Actinomycetota bacterium | reverse complement strand
CTCGGCGCCCACGTTGTGACGCGTGCGCTCGTACTGCTTGCCCGGGTTCCCCAGGCCGACGACGAGCGCGCTGACGGTCACTCGGCTTCGGGAGCCTCGGCGCCACCCTCGGCTGCGGCGGCGGGACCGCTGTTGCGGCCCATGATCACGGTGACGACCGGCATCTCGGGGTCGCCCGTGGCGGTGACGCCGGCGGGGAGCGGGAGGTCGGCCAGGCGGATGACATCGCCGGGCTTGAGGTCGGTGATGTCGATCACGAACTCGTTCGGCATGTTGTTCGGGGTGGTGAGCACGTCGATGGAATCGACGGCCGGGTCGACCAGGCCGCCCTCGGCCTGCACGGCCTTGGCCTCGCCCTCGAGGCGGATGCTCACGGAGACCGTGATCTCCTCGTTCATGTTCACCTGGAAGAAGTCGATGTGGTTCACCGTGCGACGGATCGGGTGACGCTGCATCTCCTTGATGACCGCCGGGTAGCTCGTGCCATCGACCTGCAGGTCGAGGACCGTGTTCGAGCCGGCCGGGCCGCTGAGGGCGAGCCGCAGGTCGCGACGGTCGACGGTGACGCTGACCGGGGACATGCCCCGTCCGTAGAGGACCGCCGGGATCTGACCCTCGGCGCGAAGCCGACGGGAGGACGGGGTGCCGGTGGTGCGACCGGTGGTGGCGACGAGCTTGGTTTGCGACATGGCGGGGCCTCGATCTAGCAGTACAGAACGGCTAGCGATGCTACCGGGTGGTCCGCCAGTTCGGCCACCGAGGCACGAAGGGCCTGACCGGTCGGGTCAGGCCTGGTTCTCGCCGCCGAAGATCTCGCTGACGCTGGTGTCGTCGAACACCGCGTTGAGTGCGTCGGCGATGAGCGGCGCGATCGACAGCACCTCGATCTTGTCGATCTGCTTCTCGGGGGGCAGCGGCAGCGTGTTGGTGAGGACGACGCGGGAGATGTTGGCGTTCTTCAACCGGTCGGTGGCGGGTCCGCTGAGCACGCCGTGCGTCGCCATCGCCCACACCTCGGTGGCGCCCCGGGCGAGCAGCACATCAGCCGCAGCGCAGATCGTGCCGCCCGAGTCGATCATGTCGTCGGTGAGGATGCAGAGGCGGCCGGCGACGTCGCCGATGACCTCCTTCGCTTCGGCGACGTTGGTGGTGCCCTTGGGCCGGCGCTTGTAGATGAACGCCAGGTCGGCACCCTTGTCGGTGAGGTGTTGCGCCATGCGCTCGGCCACCTTGATGCGGCCTGCGTCGGGCGACACGATGACCGGGTTCTCGGCGTGGGTGCGGATGTAGCTCTCGAGCACCGGCATCGCCGTCAGGTGGTCGACCGGGCCGTCGAAGAAGCCCTGGATCTGGCCGCTGTGGAGGTCGATCGACACCATGCGCTTGGCCCCCGCCGCCTTGAACAGGTCGGCGACGAGCTTGGCCGTGATGGGCTCGCGGCCTTCGGCCTTGCGGTCCTGGCGGGCGTAGCCGTAGAAGGGGCACACGGCCGTGATGCGCTTCGCGGACGCCCGGTAGGCGGCATCGATCATGATGAGCTGCTCCATGATCGAGTCGTTGATGCTGCGGCCATCGCACCCGTAGTGGGTCTGCATGATGAACACGTCGGAGCCACGGATGCTCTCTCCGAAGCGGGGGCGAACCTCGCCGTTCGCGAACTCGACGAGGTTGGGGTGGCCCATCTCGACCCCGAGGTGCTCGGCCACCTCGAGCGCAAGCGCCGGATGCGTGCGCCCCGAGTAGAGCGACATTCGCTTGGTGGTGACCTTCTCCATCATCGGGGGCTCCATGCTCGGGGGACGCGTGCTGCTCATGCGACAGGGGCAGTGTAGAAGGCGCCCGTCGTCACGCCTGCAGCCACGGCGCTGCCCGCGGGCAGGTGCGCGAAGGGTCCGACGACGGCGCCGGCGCCGATCTCGCTGTCGGTGCCCACGGTGGTCTGCACGAGGCAGTCCGGGGCCACCCGGCAGTCGATGAGCCGCACGTCGGGGCCGATCTCGCAGCCGTCGCCGATGACCGTGTCGCCCTGGAGGATCGTGCCGGGGTAGAGCGTGACGTCGCGGCCGAGGCGCACGGTGACGTCGAGGAAGGTCTGGCGCGGATCGAGCATCGTGACGCCGTTCAGTAGCCAGTGCCGGTTCGTGCGGGCGCGCAGCTCGCGCTCGGCGAGGGCAAGCTGCCAGCGGTCGTTCACACCCTGGGTCTCGGCCGGATCGGCCTCGAAGCAGCCGACGCGATGGCCCATGCCGGCGAGCACACCGATGACGTCGGTGAGGTAGTACTCGCCCTGGGCGTTGTCGGGCGACAGGTGGCGCAGTGCAGGGCCGAGCAGATCGCGCCGGAACGCGTACATGCCCATGTTCACCTCGCGGATCGCCCGTTCGTCGGTCGACGCGTCGCGCTCCTCGACGATCCGGAGCACCCGGCCGGCGCTCCCCTTGGCCGTCGCCCTGACGATGCGCCCGTAGCCGGTGGGGTCGTCGAACACGCTCGAGGTGACCGTGGCGGCGTTGCCGCTCGAGAGGTGCGTGTGCACGAGCTGCTGCAGCGTCTCGGGGCGCAGCAGTGGTGTGTCGCCTGGCAGCAGCACCACGGTGGAGTCGTCGTCGAGGTCGTCACCGGGGATGCCGGTCATGCCGACGGCGGCAGCGTCACCCGTGCCGCGCTGGACCGTCTGCTCGACGAAGGCGACGTGTGCCCAGTCCGGCGCCTGTTCCTGGACCTTCTTCGTGACGCGCTCGGCGCCGTGACCGACGACCAGGACGGTGCGCTCGACCTGCAGCCCCTCGAGCGCGTGGATGACATGCATCACCATGGCCCGCCCGCAGATCATGTGGAGGGGCTTCGGGCGCGACGAGCGCATGCGCGAGCCCTCACCGGCGGCGAGCACGATTGCGGAGACGACCATGCGACCGTTCTAGCGCATCGGTTCCGGGGAGAGGACTCGAACCCCTATACGCGGCACCAAAAACCGCTGTCCTGCCATTGAACGACCCCGGACGGAACGGAGTCAGGCTAGCGACGAGCGCGGAAAGGCCCGGCGATTTCCTGACGGCCGTGTGGTTCGCCCGATGCACCCGATAGCGTCCTGCGAGCTATGGGTTCATTGATCAAGAAGCGCCGTAAGCGCATGCGGAAGAAGAAGCACAAGAAGATGCTGCGCCGTACGCGCCACCAGCGCCAACGCGGCAAATAGTCAGCACCCATCCAGGTCTGCGACACGACCCTTCACGGTTCGCCGTGGGGGGTCGTTTCCGCGTTCAGGGCCTGGTGCGGGTGAACACCACCGTCGCGGCCGGCTCGAGCGAGCGCAGCGCGTCGTGGTGGCCCTCGACGAACCAGGTCGCCCCGCTGCCCGCCAGCACCGGCGCCACACCTGCCAGATCACCGATGCGGTCACGCCACGTTGCGAGCTCGGGCACCACCGCGATCGCCGCCGGCTCGAGGTCGTTCGGACCGTCGGCCGTCGGGCCGCCGAGGTCGTCCCACGCCCGGTAGGCCGCCGGTGTGCTGACCGCGAGCGGGGGGATGACGAGCGTGAGGTCGAGCGCCACGAACGGAAGCGGATCGATCACCTCACCGATGCCGCGCACCCGGGCCCGGCCACCGACCAGGCAGAAGGGGATGTCGGCGCCCAGGCGCGACGCTGCGACGAGGTCGTCGAAGCCGGCCCACCTGAGCACGGCCGCGGCGTCGGCCGAGCCCCCGCCGAGCCCGCCGCCGTGGGGAACCTGCTTGTCGATCACC
>JBEGOE010000324.1:0-4059 GCA_041182165.1 Actinomycetota bacterium | reverse complement strand
GTCGCTGTGCGACCGCACCACCCTCCCGCAACTCTCTGATCGCCGCCGGTTCCACCGATCGTCGGCCGACACCGCTTCCCACGCTGCTGATCGCGCAGCGACGATTCGACGGAGCCCCGTTTGAGCGACATCCTCTTCTTCCTCTTGGCAGGTCTCGGCCTCGGCTCGCTCTATGCGCTGCTGGGCGGTGGCCTCGTCATCGTCTACCGCGGTTCGGGCGTCATCAACTTCGCCCAGGGCGCGTTCGCCATGTACGGCGTGTTCACCTTCGACGAGGCACGCCGCAACGGCTACCTCCAATTGCCATGGTTCGACTTCCTCCCGACGCACACGCTCAACGTGCCCGTCAGCATCAAGCTCGCCGAGGACGGGACATCCACCCTCGTGGCGCTCGTGCTCGCCATCGCCATGGCGGTGCTGATCGGCCTGATGGCGCACTTCCTCGTGTTCCGGCCGCTCCGCAGTGCGGCGCCGCTCGGCAAGGTCATCGGTTCGGTCGGTACCATGCTCTATCTGCAAGGCGTCGCCCAGATCAACTTCGGTGGCACCGGCAGGCAGCCCGAGGCGGTCACCCCCGACGGCGTGTACCGCAACTTCCTCGGGCTCGGCAAGGCCTACCCGCAGGGCGCGGTGTGGGCCGTGGGCCTCACGATCGTGATCGGCCTCATCCTCTGGGGCGTGTTCCAGTTCACCCGCTTCGGCCTCGCCACCCGGGCAGCGTCGAGCAACGAGAAGGGCGCCGTGCTGCTCGGCTACTCGCCGCAGCTCCTGGCAGCCCTCAACTGGGTCATCGCCTCCGTGCTCGCCACCACGGCGGCCATCATCCTCGGCCCGATCGGCGGCTCGCTCACGCCAGTGGGCCTCAGCGCCCTCGTGGTCGCATCCCTCGGGGCGGCACTCGTCGGGCGCCTCCAGTCGATCCCGGTCACCATCGCCGCTGGTCTGGCGCTGGGCGCCGTGCAGTCGCTACTCGGCTTCTGGTCGAGCAAGGACTGGTTCCCCTCGTTCCTGCGCTCCGGTGCTCGCGACGTCGTGCCGCTGATCGTGATCTGTCTGGTGCTGATCCTGCGCGGCAAGAAGCTACCGGTGCGCGGCACGGTCGAGGAGAAGCGATTGCCGCTCGCCCCGTACCCCGTGCGCATCAAGCAGCACATGGCCGTGTGGGCCGTGATCGTCGTGGTCGCATCGGTGCTGCTCGAGGGCAGCGGCCCCCGATCGGTGTTCGCACTCGCCCTCGTCACCTCGATGATCGCAGCGATCCTCATGCTGTCGATGGTGGTGGTCACCGGCTATGTCGGCCAGATCTCGCTCGCACAGCTGTCGCTCGCCGGTGTGGCTGCGTTCGTGATGGCGCGCATGATGGCCAACGGTTCGACCACGATCTCGAACCCCTTCCCCGTCGACGGCCCCGGACTCCCGTGGCCGATCGCTGCGCTGATCGGCGTGGCGGCGGCGGTGGTCGTCGGCGTCGTCGTCGGTCTGCCGGCCGTACGGGTCCGCGGCGTGCAACTCGCCGTGGTGACCATCGCCTTCGCGATCTCGCTGCAGACCCTCTACTTCGAGAACGTCAAGCTCACCGACCTCACCGCCGGCTCACCGGCGAGCGTGAAGCCGGCGAACTTCTTCGGCATCGACCTGAAGTCGATCGGTGACAGGGGCCTCAAGGACCGGCCCGAGTTCGCGATCTTCGTGCTGGTCGTGCTGCTGGGCTGCATCGCACTGGTGGCCAACCTCCGGCGCAACGGTACGGGCCGTCGCTTCCTCGCCGTGCGTGCGAACGAACGTGCCGCCGCTGCGGCCGGCATCAACGTGAGCCGCACGAAGCTGCTCGCCTTCGGCATCGCCGCCGGCATCGCCGGCATCGGCGGTGTGATGCTCGGCTTCAACCAGAACGACGTCTCGTCGGCCGGCTTCGTGTACCAGGCATCGCTCGCCTATCTGGCGTTCGCCTACCTCGGTGGCATCACGTCGATCAACGGCGCCGTCGTCGGCGGCATGCTCGCCCCGGCGGGCCTCATCGCCATCACCGGCGGCTACTTCTTCGCCGACGCCGAGATCGAGAACTACACCGCGATCCTGGGTGGCGTGGGCATGATCGTCACCGCTGTCCAGAACCCCAACGGCATCGCCCCGACGCTGCAGCCCCTCTTCCAGCACTTCGGTCGATGGCTACGGAACGCACGAGGCCCCGAATGGGCCTCGGCGGGCAAGCGCCTCGGCCCGACCTTCCTGGTCGGCGTGGTGCTCGGAGCACTCGTGTGGCCGATCCGGGTCGACAGCTACAGCTGGTTCTGGATGCCGCTGCTCGGCGGTTTCCTGGCCCTGTTCATCAGGGGCATCTACAAGCAGGCCAAGGCGGGTGGCCACGGCGGCCCGCCCGTCGCACACGGCAACACGCCGGCACCGGCGATCGCCGGTGCGGCCACGACGCCCGTCGCGGTGGGATGACATGTCATTGCTCAAGACCTACGACCTGACCGTTCGGTACGGCGGTCTCGCTGCCAACGCCGATGTCAACCTCGAGGTTCCCGAAGGGAAGCTCGTCGGCCTCATCGGTCCCAACGGTGCGGGCAAGACCACCTTCATCGATGCGATCACCGGGTTCACCGGCATCTCGTCGGGCCGGGTGGAGTTCGACGGTACCGACCTCGCCGGCCTCACACCCGACCGCCGCGCCCACCTGGGCCTGTCGCGCACCTTCCAGTCACTCGAGCTGTTCGAGGACCTGACGGTGCGTGAGAACCTGCTCGCAGCAGCCGAGCGGCCCAGCTGGTGGTCGTTCGCCCTCGACCTCATCCGCCCGCCCAAGACCGCGGCGGTGAACGAAGCGCGGGTCGCCGACGCCCTCGATGTGCTCGACCTCCACGGCATCGCCGAGCGGTTGCCGATGGACCTCTCGCACGGCCAGCGCAAGCTGGTCGGCGTGGCCCGGGCTCTGGCCGCCAAGCCGAAGCTGCTGCTCCTCGACGAGCCTGCGGCGGGGCTCGACACGGCCGAGAGCCAGTTGCTCGGTCAGCACCTGCGCAACTTCCTCGACACGGGCACGTCGATCTTCCTCATCGACCACGACATGGGCCTCGTGCTCAACGTCTGCGACTACATCTACGTCCTCGACTTCGGCAAGATCATCGCCGAAGGCACGCCGGCCGAGATCCGCAAGGACCCCGCTGTGGTCCAGGCGTACCTCGGCCAGTCGGCCGGCGAGATGCAGGCGAAGGCCGGCGAAGCCCTCGGCGCCCGGGTCAGTGGCGCCAACGCCGATGCAGAAGGGGACCACCATGACTGAGCACGAGATCCTCGTCGAGCTGTCCGACCTCCACACGGGCTACGACGGCATCCCCGTCGTCCGTGGCCTGAACCTGACGCTGGGGGCCGGTGAGGTCGTCGCCCTGCTCGGGCCCAACGGCGCCGGCAAGACCACCACGCTGCTCACCATCTCCGGCCTGTTGAAGCCGGTGGAGGGCACCGTGCGCGTGTTCGGTGAAGACACTGCCGGGGAGGCCCCCTACCGGGTCGCCCGCAAGGGCCTCGCCCACGTGGCCGAGGACCGGTCGCTGTTCTTCGAGCTCACCGTCGCCGAGAACATCCGGCTCGGCCTGCGCGGCAGTCGTGCGCAGAACAAGGCTGCCTACGAACGGGCGATGGACCTCCTGCCTGCCCTCGCTCCCCTGGGCAAGCGCCAGGCCGGTCTGCTGTCGGGCGGCGAGCAGCAGATGCTCGCCATGGCTCGAGCGATCGTCAGCGAGCCGAAGGTGCTCCTCGTCGACGAGATGAGCCTCGGCCTCGCGCCGATCATCGTCGAGCGACTGCTCCCGATCGTGCGCCGCATCGCCGACGAGGCCGGCTGCGGTGTGCTCATCGTCGAGCAACACGTGCACATGGCCCTCGAGGTCGCCGACCGGGCCTACGTGCTCAACCACGGTGAGCTCATCCTGTCGGGCTCGGCCGCCGAGCTCGCCCAGAACCGGGAACTGCTCGAGTCGAGCTACCTCGGCGACGGCGCGCTGCACTGATCCACGTCGGCTCAGCCCGGCGCGCCGCCCAGCGCGGCGCGCCGGC
>JBEGOE010000323.1:0-4655 GCA_041182165.1 Actinomycetota bacterium | reverse complement strand
CGTAGAACGGCACGTGGGGGCCACCGAGCGCCGAGAGCCCACCGATCGCCGGGCCCAGGACGAAACCCACACCGAACGCGGCGCCCAGCATGCCCAGCAACTTGGGCCGCTGCTCGGGGGTGGCGATGTCGGTGACCGCGGCCTGCGCCACCGACAGGCTGCCGCCCGAGGCGCCGTCGATGATGCGGCCCACGAACAGCAGGCCGAGCGAACCGGCGGCACCGGTGACGAAGCTGCCGATGGCGGTGCCGACGAGCGACAGCACGATGACCGGCTTGCGGCCGATTCGGTCGCTGAGCTTGCCGAGCAACGGCGCGCACACCAGCTGCGCCAGCGAGAACGACGCGAACAGCAGCCCGACCTGGAAGCCGTTGGCGCCGTACCGCTCGGCATAGCGCCCGAGGATCGGCACCACGATGCCGAAGCCGACCAGATCGAGGGCGACGGTGGTCCACAGCGTGAAGTAGCCCGGGGGCAGGGGCGTGCGCTCTGAGCGCTCACGGGTGGACACGGCTGTCCGTTCTAGCGCCTACGGCCCCCGAACGGCAGCACGCTGTCCCTACGATCGTCGTCCATGACCCACCAGGAGACCCACGACGAGCTGCGCGCTCGCGCCGGCCGCGGCGTACGCGACCTGGGCCACGCGCTCATCGGCCGCAACGCAGACGACGCGCTGATCGCCGAGGTCGCCACCACGCTCGAGGCCCTCACCGCACGGCTCGCGACCGCGACCACACGTTCCCGCGCCGCGCGCGGCTTCCAGAGCGGCGAGGACTGGGTGCCGCCGGCCGACGGCGAGGTGTTCACGTCCCACGACGACCGGCCGGTCAGCGGGCGGTCGTCACCGTGGGGCCTCGACCCCGAGATCCGCAGGGTCGGCGACGAGGTCGAGGCCACGGTCACGCTCGGCCCGGCGCACGAGGGCGCACCCGGGCGCAGCCACGGCGGCATCGTCTCCGCCCTGTTCGACGACATCTACGGGTTCATCCTCCAGGTGCACCGCATCCCTGCGTTCACCGGCGAGCTGAGCGTCCGCTACGCGGGCCCCACGCCGCTGCACGTGCCGCTGCGATGCCGCGTGCGCCTCGCCGAGCGCGCCGGCCGCAAGCTGTTCATGACCGGCGAGCTGGTCACCCCCGACGGCACGATCTGCGTCACCTCGAAGGCGACCTTCATCTCGATCGACACCTACACGGTGCCGGCCTGGGGCGACGGCGTCTAGTGCCGCGTCAGTCAACCCTCGCCTCGTCGCTGTCGCCACAGATCCGCCGAAGCTCCGACCTTTGCCGTGATCCGGTTGCACAGCGCCACAACGCGCCACAGGTCGGACCGCTGCCGCGCCGGCCTGCGACCGGGTGCAACGGCCGGGTCCAGCAACCGGATGGAGCGACCGGTCAGCGACGCAGGCTCGTTCCGGCCTTGGTGGTCTCGACGATCCAGCCGTCGGCCTGCAGCTCTGCACGCAGCGCGTCGGCCGATCCGAAGTCCTTCGCGGCACGGGCCGCGTCGAGCGCCGCCGCCTTCGCAGCGGCCTCGGCCGGAACCTCGGCGGCCACGGCGAGCACGAGGCCCACGGCCACGCACATCTCGTGCACCGCAGCCGCCAGCGCAGCGGCCTCGGGCGCACCGGCGTCGAGCGCCGCGTTGGCGCGCCGCACCGTGTCGAACAACAACGCGGTGGCACCCGGGGTGTCGAGGTCGTCGGCCATCCGCTCGCGGTAGCGGGCGATCACCTCGGCATCGGGCTCGGCGCCGGCGAGCGCCGACGTGCGGGCGGCGAACGAGTCGAGCCCGGCCAGCGCGGCCACCGATGCGTCGACGTTGCCCTGCGTGATGCTGACCGGCCCGCGGTAATGCGACTGCAGCAGCAGCATCCGGTAGGCGCGCGGGTCGTACTGCTCCATCAGGTCGATGAGGTTGGCGACGTTGCCGAGGCTCTTCGACATCTTCTCCCCCTCGGCGTCGACCACGAAGCCGTTGTGCATCCAGTGGTTCGCGAACCGCTTGCCCAGCGCGACGGCCTGCGCTCGCTCGTTCTCGTGGTGCGGGAACTTCAGGTCCATGCCGCCGCAGTGCAGGTCGAAGCCCTCGCCGAGCAGGTCGAGGCTCATGACCACGCACTCGCTGTGCCAACCGGGACGACCGTCGCCCCACGGTGACGGCCACGACGGCTCGCCCGGCTTCGACAGCTTCCACAGCGCGAAGTCGGCGGGGTGCCGCTTCTGGTCGGCGCCGAACACCTCGCGCTCGCCACCACCGGCGAGCAGGTCGTCGAGGTGCTGGTTCACGAGCAGCCCGTAGTCGGGCACGGACTCGACGCTGAGGTACACACCGTCGTCGGTGGTGTACGCACGGCCCGCGTCGACGAGCTGACCGATCATGGCCACCATCTCGTCGACGTACTCGGTGGCGTGCGGGACGTCGGTGGGCCGGGCGACGTTGAGCGTGCCCATCGCCTCGAACCACACGCTCTCGCAGCGCTGGGTGATGTCCTGCCACGGACGGCCCTCGCGCTGGGCACGGTCGATGATCTTGTCGTCGATGTCGGTGATGTTGCTGACGAGCCGTACCCGCAGCCCGGTCCACTCGAGGTATCGGCGGAGCACGTCGTACACGAGCGTGGCGCGGCCGTGACCGAGGTGCGGCGGCCCGTAGACGGTGGGGCCACACAGGTACACGCTGACGTTGCCCGGCTCGCGGAGCTCGAGCTCGCGGACCTCTCGGGTGGCGGTGTCGTACAGGTGCAGCATGGCCGCTCAGCCTACGAGGCGTCGTCATCCGCCGGTGTGGCCCATTCCGTAGGAAGCACGACCACGACGCTCGCCAGAGCGAAACCACGAAGGAGCCCTCCATGAAGAAGCGCCACACGATCGGCCTGGGCATCGCCCTGGCCACCGCAGCCGCCACACTGACTCTTCCGGCCACCGGCGCCGGTGCAGCGTCCGGCCCGTCGACGAGCACGATCGCCGACGTCCTCCTCTCCGACTCGGCCAAGGACGACGCCAGCGGCTTCGACCGCAACTGGCGCGACTACGACATCGTCACCCAGGCCGTCCTGCTCTTCCCCGACCTCGTGGAGGCCGCCGCCAACCCGGCCGCCGACCTCACGGTGCTCGCACCCAACGACCAGGCGTTCCGCCTGCTCGCCCAGGAGCTGTTCAAGAAGCGCTTCCACCGCGAGGCCGACGTGCTGGCAGCGCTCGCCACGCTCGGCCTGCCCACGGTGAAGGCCGTCCTCACCTACCACATCGTCGGTGCAGGCCTCAGCCCCGCCACCGTCCTCGCGAGCGACAACGTTCAGGTCGCGACCCTCAGCGGCGGCACGTTCGCCGTCGACGTCATCAACAAGCGCGTCGCGTTCGTCCAGTTCGTCGACGGCGACCCGAACGCCCGCAACGCCTTCCTGAACAAGATCAACATCGGCGGCGGCGAGCTCGCCAACGGCTACATCCACGGTGTCGACCGGGTGCTGCGCCCGATCGACCTCTGAGCCCCCACACGGAGCAAACGAGCCCCAGGCTGCCGGACCGCCACCGGTAGCCTGGGGCTCCGCTATGACGAACCTCCCTGACAAGCCGTCGCTCGACGGCATCGAAGCCGGCTTGATGGAGCGATGGGACGCCGAGGGCGTGTACCGCTTCGACCGCGACGCCGCGCGTGACCTGGTGTTCGCCATCGACACACCGCCCCCCACCGTCAGCGGCTCGCTGCACATCGGCCACGTGTTCAGCTACACCCACACCGACACGGTCGCCCGCTACCACCGCATGCGCGGCAAGGCCGTCTTCTACCCCATCGGCTGGGACGACAACGGCCTCGCCACCGAGCGCCGTGTCCAGAACGTCACCGGCGTCCGTTGCGACCCGTCGCTCCCGTTCGACCCCGACTTCACGGCCCCGTTCCACGGCGACGTCCCGAAGGACCACCGGGCCATCCCGGTCAGCCGCCCCAACTTCGTCGAACTGTGCCGGCACATCACCCACCTCGACGAGCAGGTCTTCGAAGACCTCATCCGCCGCCTCGGCCTGTCGGTCGACTGGTCGCTGCTCTACACCACCATCGGCGAACGCGCCCGCCGCGTCAGCCAGCGGGCCTTCCTGCGCAACCTCGCCCGCGGCGAGGCGTACCAGCAGGACGCCCCCACGCTCTACGACATCGACGAGCGCACGGCCGTGGCCCAGGCCGAGATGGAAGACCGCGAGATGCCGGGCGCCTACCACCAGGTCGCCTTCCATCGCACTGCCTCATCCACAGAGCACGGCCAGGGCGACCTCGTCATCGACACCACCCGGCCCGAGCTGCTGCCCAGTTGCGTCGCCATGGTCGCCCACCCCGACGACCCGCGGTACCAGCCGCTGTTCGGCACCACCGTCACCACCCCGCTGTTCGGGGTCGAGGTGCCCGTGCTCGCCCACCCGCTCGCCGACCCCGAAAAGGGCACCGGCATCGCCATGATCTGCACGTTCGGCGACATCACCGACGTCACGTGGTGGCGCGAGCTGAACCTGCCGTCACGCGCGCTCATCGGCTTCGACGGCCGCTTCGCTACGGAGGCGCCCGACTGGATCGACTCCCCCGCCGGCCACGAGGCCTACGCGCACGTCGCCGGTCTCGCTCCGAAGCAGGCGCAGAAGAAGATCGTCGAACTGCTGCAG
>JBEGOE010000322.1:0-2629 GCA_041182165.1 Actinomycetota bacterium | reverse complement strand
CTCGCCGTCGAGGAAGACCGCAGGCACGGACTGCACGTTGCGGTCCTCGACCTCGGTGGGGAACGAGGCCCCGTCGATGGCGACGTGGCTGATGCCGGGGTTGAGGACGCTCATGAGGTTGAGCGCCTGGACGACGTCGGGGCAGTTCTGGCATGACTGCGAGAAGTAGGTCTCGAAGGCGAGTGGGCCCTCGATGCCGGCGATCTGCTCGGCCAGGGCGGCCGCCACCTTCGACGGGTGGCCCCCCACGTGCAGCACGGCGAGCACCAGCGAGGTGAACTCGTGCCCCATGGGCAGACCGGCGAAGGTGGTGGCGACGCCATGGTCGGACGCTCGACGCACCACGAACGACGGCGTGCGCGCACCACCGTCGGCACCGGCGACGACGGTGATCCGGGGCGACAACTCGGCGAGCTCGGCGACGAGCTCGGCGGTCTGCTGCGACACGGGGCTGTCGTCGAGGGAGGTGACCAGCTCGACCTCGGTGACGAGGTTCGCGAAATGCGTGGTGAGCTGGCTCCGGATGGATGCATCGAGCATGGGGGTTCTCCTGTTCGCCTGGGTCAGATCCGGCCGACGAGGTCGAGTGACGGGGCCAGCGTGGCGGCGCCCTCTTCCCACTTGGCGGGGCACACTTCGCCCGGGTGGCTGCGCACGTACTGGGCGGCCTTCGCCTTGCGGACGAGCTCGGCGGCGTTGCGGCCGATGCCCTCGGCGGTGACCTCGACGAACTGGATGATGCCGTCGGGGTCGACGAGGAAGGTCGCTCGGTCGGCGAGGCCCACGCCGGGTCGCATCACACCGAAGTTGTTGGTGACGGCGCCGGACGGGTCACCGATCATGGTGTAGCCGATCTTGCCGATCGTGGGGCTGGTCTCGTGCCAGGCCTTGTGCGTGAAGTGGGTGTCGGTCGAGACGGAGTAGATGTCGACGCCCATGGCGGCCAGCTGCTCGTGGTGGTCGGCGAGGTCGCCGAGCTCGGTGGGGCAGACGAAGGTGAAGTCGGCGGGGTAGAAGAAGACGATCGACCAGCGGCCACGCAGGTCGTTGTCGGAGACGCTGACGAACTCGCCGTTCCGGAAGGCGGTGGCCTCGAAGGGCAGGATCTCGGTATTGATGAGCGACATTGCTGACTCCTGGTTGGTGGGGTGGGTTGCCGCCATGACGGTACGGTGTCCACCCGCGCGAACCTCATAAGCCGCGCATGGTTGAACTTATATGACCGATAGGTCAAGGTTATGACTCAGTTCGAGGTGTCCACCATTGCCCGTCGCCCCGTCCGGAACTCGGCCGGCACCCGCAGGGCGGTCAGCACCACGATGCCGCTCGCGAGCGCCATCGCGGTGACGGCGACGAAGGCGCGGTGGTACACCTCGACCGAGACCACGTCGGCGTTGCCGATGATGGCGATCACCGTCGCGACCCCCAGCCCACCGCCGAGCTGCCGGAGCGAGTTCAGCATGGCGGTGGCCTGGCCGAGTTTCCCCTCGGCGACGCTGCGGAGCGCGAGGGCCGTGATGGGTGCGTAGACGATGCCGAAGCCGATGTTGAACAGCACGGCGCCGGGCACGATGCCGGTGAGATAGTGGGGCGTCTCCTGGAGGCGGAACACCTGCCAGAGCATCCCTGCCGCAGGGAGCAGTGCGCCGTACGCGATGACGCGCCGGGTGCCGATCCGTTCGGCGATCCGGCTGCTGACCATGCCGGTGGCCGATGCGACCACCGGGAAGATCGTCAGGGCGAGCCCGGTGCGCATCAGCGAGTAGTCCCAGTGCTGCACCATGAACAACGGGTACAGCAGCCAGCTCGCCGTGCCGGCAGCGGTGAGGCCGATGTTGACGAGGTTGACCGCAGCGACGTTGGGCACCGAGAACAGCCGTACGTCGAGCAGGGGCTCGGGATGCACGAGTGACCGGCGCACGAACAGCGGGAGGAGCACGAGGGCGCCGAGGATGCAGCCCACGATCAGCGGGTCGTCCCAGCCGAGGCGGGGTCCTTCGGTGATGGCAGCGGCCAGCATGGCAACGCCGACGGTGCCGAGGAGCGAGCCGACCACGTCGAGCCGGTGCCGGACGCCGTCGTGGTGGGCGAGACCCAGCGGGAGCAGTCGTGTCGACAACACGAGCGAGGTGAGGCTGACGGCGAGTGGCAGCACGAAGATCCAGCGCCAGCCGAACTGCTGGCTGACGATGGCCGAGAACGACGGGCCGACCGCTGCGCCCAGCGTGCCGAGGCCCGTCCAGGTGGCGATGGCACTGAGCCGGCGTGAGGTGGGGAAGCGTTCGAGCACGAGGCTCAGCGACGCCGGCCCCGACAGCGCAGCGCCGACGGCCTGGCCGAGGCGGGCGGCGACGAAGATCCACGCCGTGGGCGAGAGGGCGAGCCCCAGCGAAGCGATCACGAAGATCGCCACGCCCAGACGGAAGATGCGTCGGCGACCGATGCGGTCGGCGAGCCGTCCGCCGATGAGGACGAGCGAGGCGACGGCGATGCTGTAGCCGGTGATGCCCCACGAGAGCGTCGACCGGCTGGCGCCCTCGAAGTCGTGCTCGATCGCCGGGAACACCACGTTGACGGCGGTGACGGCGATGCCCACCACCATCGACGTCGCCGACGCCAGCACCAGGGC
>JBEGOE010000321.1:0-3243 GCA_041182165.1 Actinomycetota bacterium | reverse complement strand
GACGCCGTCCGAGCCGGTTGCCCCGGCTGCCGCCATGCCGGCGCCGCCGATGATCGAGAGCGAGAGGTTCTTGGGGTTGGCCATCGCGGCGGCCAGACCGAGGCCGAGCGCCTTGCCCGGGCCGAGCGCGTCGACGATGGCGAAGAGCTTGGGGGTCGGCGGTACGGCACCGAGTGCGGGACGCGAGCGGAACTGCTTGACCGCCAGCGACAGGAACAGTGCGCCGAGGCCCAACTGCATCGCATCGACCCCCTCGGCCGTGCTCGCATCGGTGGCAGCATCGGCGGCGTCGGCCACGGCGAACGCAACGCCCGTGAGGACCGTGACGCCGATGAGCCATCCGACCAGGAAGGCCGGGCCGTTCGTCCGCCCCTTCGCCGACACGACCATCAGGATGACGAGCACGATGGGGATCGGGCTGACGGCGATGCCGACGGCCTGAGGGAGCGCTTCACCGAACGAGGACCACACGGTGCGAGTATGCGGCCGAACCGGCCCGAAGGAGTCATCCGCTGAGGATGAACCAGCCGGCATCGATCGCTGGGCATCGATCGCTGGGCATCGCACGGTCCGGGCATACTGGGCGAGCGTCGCGGCGGGTCCTCCCGCCCCCGCCCCTCTAGCTCAATTGGCAGAGCAGCGGACTTTTAATCCGTTGGTTCAGGGTTCGAGCCCCTGGGGGGGCACAACACCCGCCCGAAATGCCTGGTCGGTGCGCTGTCTGGCACGTGTTCTGGACGTCTTCTTGACGGCCAAACGTGTCGACGCCGTTGGTCTTGCTGCGAATTCCGCCGCACAACGTGCTGGTACGAAACTGAAGCGACTTCTCATCCGTTGGTTCAGGGTTCGAGTCCCTGGGGGCAGCCACTGCCCGAAGTCGTGCAGCAAGATGGGCCGAAAGTCCTTGTCGAGCGTTCGGCCGGTACTCGAGCGTTCACCACGTCCCTAGGCTCCGCTCCGGACGCGGGCGGGCGTCGACGGAAGGGGCAGTCGTGGCGGACATCGGCGTGGGTGAGGGAATCGGTCGTCGACGTTTCCTCCGTGGCGTCGCGTTGGCGACCGGCTCGGCGATCCTCGGCGGCACAGCACTGCGATCGGTGCTCGCAGGAGCTGCCGCCATCCCCGGACCCGGGCCGTACGGACCGCTCGGCGCTGCGGACGCCAACGGCATCCAGCTGCCGGCCGGGTTCACGAGCCGGCTGCTCGCCACCACCGGCCAGCCGGTCTCCGGCAGCAACCACATCTGGCATGCCGCCCCCGACGGTGGCGCATGCTTCCCCACGCCGACGGGCGGGTGGGTCTACGTGTCGAACAGCGAGGTGTCCAGCCGGGGAGGAGGTGGCGCCGCGGCGTTGCGGTTCGATGCAACGGGAGCCCTCATCGGCGCGCATCCGATCCTCACCGGCACCACCCGGAACTGCGCCGGCGGACGAACAGTGGCCAACACGTGGCTCTCGTGCGAGGAGAACGGCGCCGGCGGCAAGGTCTACGAGTGCGATCCGCTGGTGGCCGGCCAAGGCGTGCAGCGGCCCGCACTCGGGTCGTTCAATCACGAGGCCGCGGTCGAGGATCCCGGGACGCGAGCCGTGTACCTCACGGAGGACGATCCCAATGGCCGGCTCTACCGGTTCGTGCCCACGGTGGCGGGCAACTTCACCGCAGGGCAGTTGTTCGCAGCCCGCGTCGTCGACGGTCGCCTCACCTGGGTGGCGACATCGGCGGCCGGTCCCGATCGCCAGACCAGCACCACCGCGTTCAACGGTGGCGAAGGCATGTGGATCGAGGGTCGCACCATGTACTTCACCACCAAGGGCGACCAGCGCGTGTGGGAGGTGCAGCTCGACACCCAGACCATCGCCGTGCTCTACGACGGCAACATCACCCCGACTGCCGCGCTCGGCGGCGTCGACAACTGCACCGTGCACTCACCGTCAGGCGACGTCTTCGTCTGTGAGGACGGCGGCAACATGGAGGTGTGCCTCATCACCGCAGGCGCCAGTCCGGCTGATCGTGTGGTGGCAGCGTTCCTGCGGGTCGTGGGTCACGACATGTCCGAGCTGACCGGGGCGGCGTTCTCGCCGGACCACACCCGGCTGTACGTGTCGTCGCAGCGCGGCGGCGCCGACGGCCTCGGCCGCACCTACGAGATCAAGGGTCCGTTCCGCACCGCGGCCGTGCCGCCCACCGTCGTCACCGACACCCTCGTGGCCGCCGGCAGCGTGTGGCGCTACCACGACCAGGGCACCGACCTCGGCACGGCGTGGCGAGCACCTGCGCACAACGACACCACGTGGAAGCAGGGTGCCGGGCCGCTCGGCTACGGCGATCCGGTCCGCACGGTCATCGAAGGCGGGGCGCTCCCAGCGAAACCGATGACGTCGTACTTCCGCACGACGTTCACCGCCACGGCGTCCCACACGAACCTCACGGTGCGGCTGCGCCGTGACGACGGAGCCGTGATCCACCTCAACGGTGTCGAGGTGGCACGCAGCAACATGCCGACCGGCACGATCACGTTCGCCACGGCTGCGCTGTCGAGCGTGAACGACGCGGCGGAGACCACGATCAACGTCATCCCCATCGCGGCCACGCTGCTGAACGGCGCGAACGTGCTCGCCGTCGAGGTGCACCAGTTCCAGCCATCGAGCAGCGACCTCAGCTTCGACCTGTCGCTCACGGGCACGCGCACCGTCTCACCCACGCCGACGACCACGACCACCGTGGCCCCGACGACCACGAGCAGCACGACGAGCTCGACGAGTACGACCAGTACGACCAGCACGACGGCTCCACCCAACGCCACGCAGACGCTCGTGCCCCTGCGAAGCACCTGGCGCTACCACGATCTCGGCCGGAACCTGGGCACCACATGGCGCAGAACCGGCTATGACGACCGTGGGTGGAAGTCGGGCGCAGGTCCGCTCGGCTACGGCGATCCCGTCACCACGCTGTTGCGGGCGGGCACCCCGGAGACACGGGCGAACACGTGCTACTTCCGCACCTGGTTCACGGGCTCCACCGCGCACACGAACCTCACGCTGCGCGTGCGGCGAGACGATGGCGCCGTCGTCTACCTGAACGGTGTGGAAGTGGCTCGCACCAACATGCCCACGGGTGCGATCGCCTTCGGCACACGAGCGCTGTCCAGCGTGAACGACGCGGCGGAGACCACGCTCTACACCATCCCGATCAGCGCACGGTTGGTCGAGGGCAGGAACCTCCTCGCCGTCGAGGTGCACCAGT
>JBEGOE010000320.1:0-8206 GCA_041182165.1 Actinomycetota bacterium | reverse complement strand
CGTCGTCGCGTCCGGCCTCATGACCACCTGAGCGATTCGCCCTGCCGTCGGCCGAGGGCGCGTCGGTAGCATTGCGCCGTGGCACAGGCCTGGACCCCCACGTCGTGGCAGTCGCGCACGGCGCAGCAGCAACCGGATTGGCCCGACCAGGGCGCTCTCGATCGCGCGTTGAAGCAGATCTCTTCGTATCCCCCGCTGGTGTTCGCCGGCGAGGCACGGTCGCTCCAAGCGGCGCTCGCGCAGGTGTCGGCGGGCAACGCGTTCCTGCTGCAGGCCGGTGACTGCGCCGAGAGCTTCGAGGAGTTCTCGGCCGTCAACATCCGCGAGAAGCTGCGGGTCATCCTCCAGATGGCCGTCGTGCTCACCTACTCGCTCGGCGTGCCGGTGGTGAAGGTCGGCCGCATCGCCGGCCAGTTCGCCAAGCCGCGCTCGTCGTCGTTCGAGACGATCGGTGACCTCACGCTGCCGAGCTTCCGCGGCCACATCGTGAACGACCCGACGCCCACCGAGGCGGCACGCATCCCCGATCCCGAGCGGCTCGTACAGGCGTACCACCAGTCGGCATCGACGCTGAACCTGGTTCGGGCCTTCACCAAAGGCGGCTTCGCCGACCTCACCCGGGTCCACGCGTGGACGCAGGAGTTCGTCGAGTCGAGTCCCGAGGGCCGCCGCTACGAGCAACTCGCCAACGAGATCGACCGGGCGCTGAAGTTCATGCGCGCCTGCGGGGTCGAGGTCGAGCACAACAGCAACCTCAGCCAGGTCGACGTCTACACCAGCCACGAGGCACTCCTGCTCGGCTACGAGGAGGCGCTCACCCGCCAGGACTCGCTCACCGGCGACTGGTACGACTGCTCGGCGCACATGCTCTGGATCGGCGAGCGGACCCGCGAACTCGACGGCGCGCACGTCGAGTTCCTGCGCGGCGTCGGCAACCCCATCGGCTGCAAGGTCGGGCCCACCACCGGCACCGACTACGTCATCGACCTCTGCGAGCGCCTCAACCCGGCACGCATCCCCGGCCGGCTCACGCTGATCAGCCGCATGGGCGCGGCCAAGGTCGAGTCGGCGCTGCCGCCGATCCTCGCCGCCGTGCGCGACGCAGGCCACCCGGTGGTGTGGGCGTGCGACCCGATGCACGGCAACACGTACACCTCGCCCAGCGGCCACAAGACCCGCGACTTCGGCCAGATCTGCGCCGAGATCGACGGGTTCGTGCGGGCACACCACAGCGAGGGCACCTGGCCCGGCGGCATCCACATCGAACTCACGGGCGACAACGTCACCGAGTGCATCGGCGGCGCCGACAAGATCCTCGACTCGCAACTGGTCGACCGGTACCAGTCCGTGTGCGACCCGCGACTCAACGCACGGCAGGGCCTCGACCTCGCCTTCCACGTGGCCCAGTCGCTGCAGTCGAGCGGCCTCGCCTGAACGCCGGCGGGCAGACCACCAGCATGCAGGCGCTCCGCCTCACCGCCACGTGGCCCGTGCCCAACGTCAGCGCCGCCGCGCTCGTCGTCCCCCGCTCCGGCGACACGACGACGGCGCACATGATCGGAGACCCGCATCGGCAGTACCGGCTCGCGTCGATCGCCAAGCCGATCACGTCGTGGGCGGTGCTCGTCGCCGTCGAGGAGGGCCTGCTCTCGCTCGACACGCCGATCGGCCAGCCAGGGTGCACGCTGCGCCACCTCCTGGCCCACGCCGGCGGCTACCCGTTCGACGGGCCCGACCCGATCACCGCGCCGGGCAAGCGCCGCATCTACTCGAACACCGGCATCGAGATGGCGGCAGCAGCGGTGGCCGAGGCCGCCGACATGCCGTTCGAGGAGTACCTCCGCGAAGCAGTGCTCGAGCCGCTGTCGATGAGCGCGACGTCGCTGCGCGGCTCACCGGCGCATGCAATCTGGAGCACGGTCGACGACCTCGTGCGGTTTGTCGGCGAACTGATCGAGCCGCGTCTCGTCAGCGCAGCGACGGCGCTCGAGGCCACCAGCCCGGTGTTCCCCGACCTGTCGGGCGTCGTGCCCGGCGTCGGACGCTACGCCCGCTGCACCTGGGGCCTCGGCCTCGAGATCAAGGGCGACAAGGCCCCGCACTGGACCGGTCCGAGCAATTCGCCGGGCACGTTCGGTCACTTCGGTGGCGCGGGTACCCTCCTGTGGGTGGATGTGGGGGCACTCGACGACCGGACCGTCGCATGCATCGCGCTCACCGACCGCCCGTTCGACGACTGGGCGCACGAGGCACTCCGGCTCTGGCCCTCGCTCAGCGAGGCCGTGCTGGCCGAGGCATCACGAGGAGTTGTCGGCTGATGCGCCTCCACCCCGGTGACCGTGTCCGCGTCGAGACCATGGGCGACGACGGGTTCCCGGTGGTGAAGTACGGCTTCGTCGGTGGCGTCACCGGCACCGACGGCCCGGTGGTCGTCATGCTCGACGGCGAGCTCGGCGGTGACGTCATCGACCTCTGCCACGTCCAGCCCGTCAGCGTCACCAACGTCGAGCTCCGGCTCGGTGGCGATGACCTGATGACCGACCCGTCGCTGCGCCGCGGTCTCGTCGCCCTGTGGCACGCCGAGGCGGAACAGGCCGGGCTCGACGTCGACTCGCTCCACCCCCTCGGCGACGGCCTCCGCGACTCGAACGACTCGTGGGCGCTGGCCGAACTGGTGGCTGGCGGCGAGCAGTACGTCGTCCGGGCGTTCCACCTCCCGAACGAGCCCGACATCGTCCGCGTGCGGGCCGATCGGCCCAACCGATGGGACGCCTGAGGGCACCGACGGCTCCGGGCTGGATCGAGCTCCTCGCCGCCACCGCCGCCGTCGGCATCGCCAACTCGGTCGTCTTCTCCCTCCTGTCGGACCTGCAGGACCGGTACGGCTTCCGCGACTCCTCGCTCGGGCTCATCGCCGGCGCGGGCATGGTGGTCGGGTTCGTCGGGCAGTTGCTGCTCGCCCCGCTCGCCGACCGCGGCCACTCGAAGCGTCTGCTGCTGTGGGGCCTCGCTGCTGCGGTCGCCGGCAGCCTCCTGTTCGCCGCCTCGTCGACCCTGATCGGGCTCGTCGTCGCCCGCGCCGTGGTGGGGTTGTCGAACGCACTGTTCCTGCCGGCCGCCCGGGCGATCGCTGCCTGCATCTCGCCCGACGGTGTGGCCGAGCGACTGGGACGGCTTGGTGGCGTCGAGCTCGCCGGCTTCGTGACCGGCCCGATCATCGGCGCCGTGCTCGTCGGGCCGCTCGGGGTGCGGTGGCCGTTCCTGGTGTGTGGCATGGCGGCGCTGGCAGCGCTGATCGCCCTGGCGCCTCGGTCACTGCCCGCCCCGCCCATCAGCAAGGGGGGCCAGCGCCTCAGCGTCGACCTGCTCAGGCTCCGGCCCATGCAGGTCGGGGTCCTGCTGAACGTCGCACTGTTCTTCCCCGTCGGGATGTACGACGCGATCCTCGACCGGTACATGACCGACCGGGGCGCGTCGAACGTCGTCATCGGCATCGGGTTCCTGATGTACGGCATCCCGTTCGCGCTGCTCGCCTCGATCGGCGGCCGCCTCGCCGACCGACGCGGGGCGTTCCAGGTGAGCATCGCTGCGCTCGTGCTGGTGGTGCCGCTGACGGCGATCTACGGCGTCATCTCGGCGCCGGCGGTGATGCTGCTCGTGTTCGCCGTCGAAGGTTCGGTGCAGGCGCTCGGCGTGCCCGCCGCGCAATCCGTGGTCGCGCACGCGGCTCCGGTCGGGCGGGCGGCAGCCGCACAGGGCCTCACCGGCGCGATGAACCTGCTGGGTGCGACCGTGTCCGCGTTCAGCGCGCCAGTGATCTACCAGGCCTGGGGCCCGGCGGTGGCCTTCTCGATAGCCGGCGGGATCGTCGCCGCCGCGACAGCGGCCGCCGTGCTGCTGCAACGAGGCAACGCCCCGGCCCCCCTGACCGTGATGAGCCCCTGAGTCGTGCGATGAGACGAGCGATGAGTGGCCGGCAGCCGCTCATCGCTCATCGCATGACGGATCGGGGGTCAGCTCAAGCGCTCGACGACCATGGCCATGCCCTGGCCACCGCCGACGCACATGCTCTCGACGCCCCAGGTCTTGTCCTCGAACTGGAGGCCGTTGATGAGGGTGGTCATGATGCGGGCGCCGGTCATGCCGAACGGGTGACCGAGTGCGATCGCACCGCCGTGGACGTTCATCTGCTTGTCGAGGTCGATGCCGAGGTGCTTGGCCGAACCGATGACCTGCACGGCGAACGCCTCGTTGATCTCGACGAGGTCGATCTCGTCGATGGTCTTGCCGGCCAGTGCGAGCGCCTTGCGGATCGCCTCGATCGGGCCGAGGCCCATGATCTCGGGGTTGAGGCCCGACACACCCGACGAGACGATGCGCGCCAGCGGGGTGAGGCCGAGCTGCTTGGCCTTGGTGTCGCTCATGACGAGCACGGCGGCCGCGCCGTCGTTGAGCGGGCAGGCGTTGCCGGCGGTGACGGTGCCGTCGGGACGGAAGACCGGCTTCAGCTGGCTGACACCCTCGTACGTGGTGCCGGGTCGGGGGCCGTCGTCCTTGCTGACGACCGTGCCGTCGGGAAGGGTGAGCGGGGTGATCTCACGCTCGTAGAACCCGTTCTCGACGTGGGCCACGGCGAGGTTCTGGCTCCGGACGCCGAAACGATCCTGCTCTTCACGGCTGATGCCCTCGAGCTCGACCACGTTCTCGGCCGTCTGGCCCATGGCGATGTACATGTCGGGCATGCCGACCGGCGGGGTCCACGCGCCCTGGCCACCCTGCGAGCGCAGCTTGGTGCGCTCGCCCGGGCCCTTGAAGATCGGGTTCGGGGCGAGGTCGGATGCGCCGCTCGCGTAGCGGCTGACGGTCTCGACGCCACCGGCCACGAAACAGTCGCCCTCGCCGGCCTTGATGGCATGGAAGGCCATGCGGATCGTCTGCAGGCTCGACGAGCAGTAGCGGTTGACGGTGACGCCCGGGATGTCGTCGAAACCGGCGAGGGTGCTGATGACGCGCGCGATGTTGAAGCCGCCCTCGCCCGCCGGCTGGCCGATGCCCCACATCACGTCGTTCACATCGGACGCCTGCACCTGAGGCGCCTTGGCCATCAGCGCCTTCAGGATCTGGGCGCTCATGTCGTCGGGCCGGAGTTCGACGAGTGAGCCCTTGTTGGCCCGTCCGATCGGGCTGCGTGCGGTGGCGACGATGACGGCTTCAGTCATGGCTGGGATCCCCTCGTGACGTGTGTGCGATGACGCTTGACCCACGGGTCAAGCCTGCTCCCGGTGAGATTAGCGGGTGTCGACCACGCGGAAAGCCTCGGCCAGTCGACCCTCGTCGAGGCCCATCGCGAGCCCTGTCGCGGCCATCCAGCCGCGTACCCGCTGCTCGACACCCGACGGGTCCTGGTGCTGGGTCTCGTGACAGAGCAGCGCACGGATCTTTCGGTCGAGTTGGTCGGTGACGTCGATGTGGCCGTTGGCGCCGGCACCACCCATGATCCACACCTCGCGCACGGTCCAGGCCTCGAGGCCCTCGTCGGCCAGGTCGGGGTAGGCGAACGGGTTCCGGGCATCGGGGTAGACGGCACACAACGCCGCCTCGCCGGCCGCCAGGTGGTCGGGGTGGCTCGCGTAGATGCGATCGAGGTTGCGCTCGGCCGACTGCGTGATGACGAGGTTCGGGCGCACCTGCCGAATGACGCGCGACAGGTCGCGGCGCAAGGTGAGGTCGGCGACGACCCGGCCGTCGCCGTGGCCCAGGAATATGTGCGACTCGACCCCGACCTCCTTGGCGGCACGCGTCTGCTCGGCGCGTCGCAGCGACGCCATCTCACCGCGCGGGATGGCGTGGTCGAAACCGCCCGCATCACCGTCGGTGACGAGGCAATAGGTGACCTCGACCCCAGCGTCGGTGAGTGCGCCCACCGTGCCGGCGGCACCGAAATCGACATCGTCTGGGTGGGCGGTGATGACGAGCGCACGCTCGATCTCGGACGGCTGCAACATGCGCCAAGCCTACGGGTGCACGAATCCGGAGGTCGTCCGGAGCGCGGCTACAGGTCGTCGAGGAACTCGCCCCGAGCGTCGGCTGCTGCCAGCACCCGTTCGAGCTCTTCGAGCTGGATCGGGTCGCGGACGTGCAACAGCTTCGCGTAGAACCGCAGTCCCTTCGGCGTGCCGACGACACGCACAGGGATCCGCTCGCCGAGGTCGGCGCCGTACTGCACGGGGATGTCGATCGACCGCACGCCGGCGTCATGGAGGTCGGCCTCGTCCGCGGCGAGCTCTCCCGCGCCGAACCCGTAGAGCTCGGCATCGACGAAGAAGGTGAACTCGGCCACGGTTGAGACGGTAGCTGTAGCATCGTCTCATGTCGGATCCGAACCCAGCTCTCGTCGACACCAGCGTGCGGGCCGGTGACTTCGACCTCTCCGATCCGGAGTTCTGGCTGAAGCCCCGTCCGTTCCGGGAAGGGGCGTTCCGTGCGCTCCGTCAGCAGCCCGAACTGCCGTACTACGCCGAGTGGGAGTTCATCGACAGCCCGTTCCCTCGCGGCCCCGGCTACTTCGCGCTCACCCGCTACGAGGACGTGTGGCACGTCAGCCGCAACCCGCAGCTGTTCATCAGCGGCCAGGGCAGCAACATCCCCGACCTGCCGGTCGAGATGGCCGAGTTCTTCGGCTCGATGATCGCCATGGACGACCCTCGCCACTTCCGGCTGCGGTCGATCGTGTCGAAGGGGTTCGGCCCCAAGGAGGTCAGCCGCATCGAGGGATACGTGCACGAGAAGGCCCGCACCCTCGTCGACAGCCTGCTCGAGCGTTTCCCCGACGGCGAGTGCGACTTCGTCACCGAGCTCGCCGCCCCGCTGCCGCTGCAGATCATCTGCGAGATGATGGGCGTGCCCCCGGCCGACGAGGCGCAGGTCTTCAACTGGACCAACACGATCCTGGGCGCAGGCGACCCCGAGTTCGGCGGCACCATCGACGCCCTCATGAACGCCGCCATCGGCATGTTCTCGTACGCGCAGGCGCTCGGCGAGGACCGGTTGGCGAACCCGACCGACGACCTCACCAGCGTCATGATGCACGCCGTCGTCGACGGCGAGCGCCTGACGGCGCAGGAGTTCGGCTCGTTCTTCATCCTGCTCGTGGTGGCCGGCAACGAGACCACCCGCAACGCAATCAGCCACGGCCTCCACGCGCTCACCAACCACCCCGAGCAACGCGACATCTGGTTCGGCGACTTCGAGGGCAACACCCGCACCGCCGTCGACGAGATCGTCCGCTGGGCGACGCCGGTCATCCACTTCCGTCGCACCTGCACCGAGGACACCGTGATCGGCAACACCAAGATCGCCGCGGGGCAGAAGGTCGTCATGTGGTACAACTCGGCCAACCGCGATGAGACGGTGTGGGCGAACCCCTACGAGTTCGACGTCCGCCGCCCGCTGCAGCCGCAGCAGGCCGGTTTCGGCGCCGGTGGCCCGCACTTCTGCCTCGGCGCCAACCTCGCTCGCCGCGAGATCGCAGTGGCGTTCGACGAGATCCGCCGTCGGCTCCCCAAGATGCGCACCACCGGTGAGCCCGACTACCTGCAGAGCAACTTCATCAACGGCATCAAGCACCTGCCCTGCTCGTGGGCCTGATCCCCACGCACTGACGCCGGACCCGCTGCGCCGCTCGTCGTGGCGCCGCTAGTCGTGGCGTCGATAGTTGTTCGTCGCCGACGCCACCGACATGCCGAAGCGGAAGGCGCCGCTCGACCAGACGAGGCACGGGTCGCGCTCGAGCGCAGGGCAGAAGTGCACCCCGTCGCCGCGCACGATCGTGGTGCCGTCTGGCCCGCAGTCCGGATCGAACCGGGTGCACGGGAGCCGATCGGTGTACGTGCCGTCGGGTGACTCGACCGCCGCACCTGCATCGACATATGCCACGAACGGGTACTGCGCCGCGTAGGTGCGGTACATCTGGTTGATGCCGTCGACCGCAGCATCGGCGCCGAGGGCGGCCATGGGCAGGGGCTGGCCGACGAGCAGCACGCGGGCACCGGCCCGGCGGGCGGCGTCGATGATCGCGCCGACGTCGTACCGATACCGCTCGACCAGCTGCTCGCCCTGCAACAGACCGCCGTCCGGCGCCGTCATGCAGGGCGTGAGCGAGTTACCCGTGAACGACACGACGACCAGCGTGGCGCGATCGGCCCCG
>JBEGOE010000319.1:0-2703 GCA_041182165.1 Actinomycetota bacterium | reverse complement strand
GTGGGGTACGGATCGCCGGCATCGATGATGCGCTGTGGCAGCGAGTGCGCCGTGAACAGCACCTTCGTGTCGGTGGGCATGGTGGCGAGCTTGGCGGCGAGGTCGGCCGCGATGAAGTCGACGAACGCCGGCTCGGTGGCCCAGCTGTCGATGCCGACGACCTCGATGCCGTGCGGTTCGGCGGCAGCGCGCACACGGCCGATGTACTGGCCGATCGAGTAGCTCGAGTAGTGCGGCGCCAGCACGATGCCGACGATCCGCCGGAAGCCGGCCACCGCGAGTTGCTCGACGGACTCCTCGATCATCGGTGCGGCGTGCTTCAGCCCGAGCACCACGTGGAACCGGCCGGGTGCTGCAGCGTCGAGCGCGGCCTGCAGCGCGTCTCGCTGCGCCTCGGTGCGGGCCGCCAACGGCGACAGGATGTCGGACCCGGCCGGGGCGATCGCCTCATACCTGGCGATCAGGTCGTTCAACTGCTCGTCGGTGGGGACGCGACCGCGGCGGATGTCGGTGTAGTACGGCAGGATCTCGTCGCGCGTGCGCGGCGTGCCGTACGCCATGAGGACCACGGCGGTGCGTGTCTCGGAGCCGGTCGTGCCGGTCGTGCCGGTTGCGTCGGGGGTGTCGTTCGTGTCGGTCATGACGGCTCCTGTGCGGTGCGCTCGTGCACACGGTTGACGACGGCGGCGAGCACGTCGGGATCGGTGTCGGGTTGCACACCGTGGCCGAGGTTGAAGATGTGGCCGGGGTGGCCGGCGTTGTCAGCCAGCACGGCATCGGTGCCCTCGAGCGCGGGGCCCATGCCGGCGAGCACGAGGGCCGGATCGAGGTTGCCCTGCACGACGAGGTCGGCGCCCATGCGGGCTCGGGCCACCGCGATGGGCGTGCGCCAGTCGAGCCCGAGGACGGGCGTGCCCGACCCGTTGCCGCGAGCGGCCTCGAGCATCGCCTCGAGGAGGTGGTCGCAGCCGATGCCGAAGTGGATGCCGGGTACACCCGGGTGCATCCGGGCGAGCCGGGTGAAGACCTCGGTGGAGTGCGGCAGCACGAAGCGCCGGTAGTCGGCGAGGCTCAGCGAACCGGCCCAGGAATCGAACAACTGGAACGCCTGCGCTCCGGCGTCGAGCTGGGCGCTGATGAACGCGACGGAGTGCTGCACGAGCCGGTCCATGACCGCATGCCACAGGTTCGGGTCGGTGTGCATCATCCGCTTCGTGTGCTGGTACGTCTTGCTGGGGCGTCCCTCGATGAGGTAGCTCGCCACGGTGAACGGCGCCCCGGCGAACGCGAGCAGCGGCACGGTGACCGGCAGCTCGGTGGCCAGGATGCGCACGGTGTCCTGCACGTACGGCGTGTGCTCGTCCGGTACGAGCTCGACCAGGCGGTCGAGGTCGGCCGCCACCCGCCGCGGCGTGTCGGCGACCGGGCCGGTCCCGGGGGCGACGTCGATGCCGAAGCCGACCGCGTGGGCCGGCACGACGATGTCGCTGTACAGGACCGCGGCATCGACGCCGTAGCGACGAACCGGCTGCAGGGTGATCTCGGCAGCCACGTCGGGCCGCTTGATCGCATCGAGGATGCTGCCCGGGCCGCGCACCGCGCGGTACTCGGGCAGGCTGCGGCCGGCCTGGCGCATGAACCACACCGGTCTGTGAGCGGCCGGGCGGCCGAGGGCCGCCTCGAGGAACGGTGGCGAGGCGACGATCGACATCTCCTCGGAGGCTATCCCGCTGCTCGGGCGGTGACAGGGTCGTCAAGATCCACTCAGGCCGGTCAAGGAACGTGTCGTCGCGGTTCGATACCACCTCCGATGACTGCAACCCCGCAACGCACCGGTGCCGATCGCTGGACCAGCCGACCGGTCCTGGCCGGGGTCCTGCGCGGGGCAGTGTGGTTCATTCCGTTCGCGACGGCGACGGTGACGGCGTTCCTGCTGTCGATGAGCCGGCGGGCGGGCGCCGGGTGGGGGTGGGGTCTGCTCCGACTGCTGACGGTGGGTGCTGCGGCGACGCTGGTGATGCGCGGCATCGACCGGCTGGTGCGTCGCACCATGCCGCTCGCGTCCCTGCTCGAGCACACGCTGGTGTTCCCGTACGACGCACCCTCCCGCCTGGCGCTGGCGATGCGCGCCGCATCGTCGACCGAGCTGAGCAGTCTGCTCGAGCGGTACCAGCGCAGCGGCGCCGAGGGGCCGGCGAAGGCAGCGGAGCACCTGCTCGACCTCGTCGCCGCGTTGAGCCGGCACGACCACATCACCCGGGGTCACTCCGAGCGGGTTCGGGCCTATTCCCAACTCATCGGCGCCCAGCTCGGGCTGTCCGGCGACGAACTCGACCGTCTGCGGTGGGCCGGGTTGATCCACGACATCGGCAAGCTCCGCATCGACGCGGACATCTTGAACAAGCCGGGGCGCCTCACGGACGAGGAGTTCGCCATCATCAAGACGCACCCCGACCTCGGGGCCGAGTTGGCGGCTCCGCTGGCGGGTTGGTTGGGCGAGAGCGTGCTCGCGGTGTCGCAACACCACGAGAAGTGGGACGGCTCGGGATACCCGCGTGGCCTCGCCGGTACCGACATCTCCCTGCCTGCCCGCATCGTGGCGGTGGCCGATGTGTTCGACGTGATCACCTCGGCCCGCTCGTACTAGCAGGCATGCAGCGCCCAAGAGGCGCGCGCCGAGCTGGCCCGCTGCGCCGGCACCCA
>JBEGOE010000318.1:0-5726 GCA_041182165.1 Actinomycetota bacterium | reverse complement strand
GAGTTCGAGTGGGTCGGTCGGCAGCTCGTCATCGGCGACGTGGTGCTCGACGTGATCGACGCGTGCCCGCGATGCGTGATGGTGACCCGCGAGGTCACGCCCGACGTGCCGTCCGATCGTGCGGTGCTCCGGCACATCGTGCGTGACCTCGGTCAGGCCGTCGGCGTCTACGCCGCCGTGTCGACGTCGGGCCGCATCGCCGTCGGCGACGCCGTGGCGATCAGCACTCGCCGATGACGTCGCTCACTGCCCCTGCCCCTTGCTGAAGCCCTGCTCGCCGTCGAAGGTGAACAGGCCCTCGCTCTTGATGAACGGGAAGCCGGCTGCGTTGAGACGACCGAGCAGATCGATGGTGACCTGCGGCTCGATCGTGCCGTTCGGTGCCAGGAAGCGGCAACGGAAGGCATCGACGCACAGGGTCTCGGGGGCGCCGTTCGGGTACACCTTCTGGCCGCGGTTCGACAGCATGTCGAGCGCGAGGTGCGGCCCGGCCAACGGCTCGAGCGCGGCACCGAGCTGATCGGGCGTGAGGTGCGGCACGTCGAGGAAGACGTCGATGCCCACTTGCGCTTTCACCTGGCGTCGCCGCGTCGGCACCTTCACCACGATCTCGGGCGAGGCGGCGTAGCGAGCCGGCTTCAGGGTCACCGGCTCCTGGCCGAGACGGGCGATGACGGCGTCGGCGAACGCGCTGGTACCGACCTTCTGGGTGCTCACCGACTCGTCGTGGATGTCATAGGTGTGCACGCCGTCCTCGATGGTCTTCAGCCAGGCGTTGTGAGCGCGGGTGGCGACCTCGCCCTGGCCGATGTGGACCAGCATCTGGATGGCGCCGAGGAACAGACCGGACGGGTTGGCCACATCCTGCCCGGCACGACGTGGCGCAGAACCGTGGATCGCCTCGAACATCGCCGTGGTGGGGCCGATGTTCGCGCTGCCGGCGAGCCCGACCGATCCTGCGATCTGGGCCGCGACATCGGACAGGATGTCACCGTACAGGTTCGGGAGCAGCACCACGTCGAACGCACCGGGGGTATCTGCCAGCTTGGCGGCACCGATGTCGACGATCCAGTGCTCGAACTCGATGTCGGGGTACTCCTTCGACACCTCCTCGGCCACGGCGTGGAACAGGCCGTCGGTCATCTTCATGATGTTGTCCTTGGTGAACGCCGTCACCTTCTTGCGGCCGTAGGCCCGGGCATATTCGAACGCGTAGCGCGAGATGCGCTCGCAGCCGGGCCGGGTGATGAGCTTGAGGCACTGGTAGACCTCGTCGCTCTGTCGGTGCTCGATTCCGGCGTACAGGTCCTCTTCGTTCTCGCGGACGATGACGACGTCCATGCCGGCGTGCTTGGTCGCCACGAAGGGCGCATATGCCGGGCAGGGACGCACGTTCGCGTACAGCCCGAGCGTCTTGCGCACCGTGACGTTGAGGCTCTTGAAGCCGCCACCCTGCGGCGTGGTGATCGGAGCCTTCAGGAACACGCCGGTACGCCGCAGCGAGGCGAGCGACTCGGGCTCGATGCCGGCGGTGTTGCCCCGCTTGTAGACGGCCTCACCGATCTCGATCTCCTCGATCGCGAGCTGCGCACCCGCCGCCTCGAGGATGCGCAACGTGGCGTCCATGATCTCGGGACCGATGCCGTCACCTCGGGCGACGGTGATCGGGACAGGTGACGTGGTGGCTTCGGACATGGTGTGCTCCTTCCAGCGGGCTGACAGGGGGAACCATATCACTAGCGATTCAATGCCTGCATTTCTTTGCCAGTGTTATTCGTCTACTTCTCGATCGGCGCCAGTGGCACGCAGGACATGGATCGCCTTCTCGATCGAGCGGCGGGCCTGCATGATCCGCTTGTCGTCCGCCGGACGGCCACCACGGGCCGCAGCGGCTTCACGCAGCAGGTCGAACGAGCGCTCGTCGAGGTCGGCGACGATGGCCTCGAGGCGGTCGGCCACGTCGTCGTACGGCCCGCTCATCGGACGGCCTC
The DNA here is from genome assembly GCA_041182165.1 of Actinomycetota bacterium. Taxonomy (GTDB): domain Bacteria; phylum Actinomycetota; class Acidimicrobiia; order Acidimicrobiales; family Ilumatobacteraceae; genus VFMC01. The sequence goes on along the minus strand of JBEGOE010000318.1, from coordinate 3,735 downwards.
CGGGTACGGGGCGAGCGCGTCGGCCACGATCGACATGGGGTGCCGTACGCCGACCCCGGCAACCTGCAGGTGCATCGCACACCCCGGGTTGGCACTGGCCACCACGTGCTGCCCGGCGCGGCCGATGGCCGCGAGCTTGCGCTCACGGATCTCGCCGGCGAGTTGGGGCTCGAGCGCCGAGTAGGCACCCCCCGCCCCGCAGCACAGGCCGTCGTCGTCGAGCTCGACGACATCGGCGACCGACCCGAGCACCGTGCGCACCGCGAGGTGCGTGCGCTGGACGTGGCGCAGGTGGCACGGATCCTGGACGATCACCTGCCCCATGTGTCGCATGGGGCGGAGCCGGTCGACGCGCTGGGCGACCAGATCGTGGACGTCGACGACGCGCGCCGAGAACGCGACGGCCTCGGTGGTGCCGAGCAGGTGTCCGTAGTCCTTCAGCGCAGCGCCGCACCCAGCCGAGTTCACGACCACCGGCGCATCACCCGGCATCGAGGCCATGACGCGCCCGGCCAGCGCTGCGGCCTCGTGGGTGAGGCCGGCATGGACGTGGAGCGCACCACAGCACGCGCCACCCGAGCCCGGCGAACGGTAGGTGATCCCGATGGCGTCGAGGACGGCGGCCGTCGAGCGGTGGACGTCGCGCAACCAGGCGTCCATCACGCAGCCGGTGAACAGCCAGGCATCGGTGCCGGTGGGTCGCACGGGTGCGCCGCGACGGATGGGCAGGCGGGTCAGGCCGAGCCGCTTCGGGACGAGGCGCGCGCGCTGCGCGACGGCCAACAGCGACGACCCCACCAGCAGCACGCGGTGATGGCCGAGCAGGCTGAAACCCCAACGCTGCCACCACGGCGTGATGGTGCCAGCGGCCGCCAGCGTGCTGCGTGTGGCCTCCATGAGGTGCCCGAACGGCACGCCGCTGGGGCACGCCGGCTCGCAGCCACGGCACTGCACGCAGCTCTCGATGAAGGAGATGAACTCGGGCGTGACCGGCGCACCGTCGTTCTGCACGTCGCGCATCGCGGCGATGCGACCCCGAGGCGACTTGGCCTCCTCGCCGGTGACACGGAACGTCGGGCAGTGCGGCAGGCAGAGCCCGCAGCTGACACAGGTGGCGAGCTCGTCGGCGTCGATGGAGAGGTCCACCGCCCCGACCGTATCGTCTCGGCGCGTCAGTCGGGTGACCTCTCGATGTCGGCGGCGAGCGGCGCCAGGCCGTCGACGAGGTGGAGGAACGCGTTGATCAGATGATCGTCGAACTGGGCCCGCCATGCCGGGTTGTTCGAGCGTGGGACCAGTTCGTCGATGACCCAGTCCAGCTCTTCCTCGGCGGCCTCGACCCAGAGCCACGCCGTCGACCTGTCGCCGGCGTCGAGCGCCGAACGGGCGGTCGCCACCATCGACGAGATGTGGTCGAGGAACGCTCGGCTGGACTCGACCATCCTGATCGCCTGGAAGGACCGGCCGCTCATCGTGCAGACTCCCCACAAGACAGAGAGAGCATGTGAGAACCATAACAGAGGCGTTGTTCGGTAGACCAGGATGCTGTTTCGCGGACCAGGACGTTCGGTGCCGGGACGTTCGTCCGACTCGGATGATGCCGAGGGGCCGCACCCTGCTGCCCCATGCACCCCGTGCATGTCTCCCGCCTCACCGGGCCGCGCGTCCGTCGGGCGCGCCAGGGCGTCGGCCTCTCACAGCACCAGTTCGCGGACGCACTCGAGGTGCCCGTTCGGTTGGGGCAGGACTGGGAGTCGGGTCGCAGGCATCCTGATGTCGTGGCCTGCATGCCATGGCGATCGTCACCGGCTGCGCCCGCGATGTGCTGCTCGGAGGTGAACCGGCAGCTTCGCCCCGTGCCGTGACGGCGACGAACTGACGCCGCGCTGGTCGGAGCAGCCACGAGACCTCGTCACCGGAAGCGACGCCGTCGGCCTGTACCGGTACGGTGCACGCCCATGCCCGAGGGACACACGATCCACCGCATCGCCCACGACCACGGAGCGCTGCTCGTCGGCAAGGTCATCGCTGTCAGCTCACCGCAGGGCCGGTTCGCCACCGACGCCGCTCTGGTCGACGGCGTCGTGCTCGACCGCATCGAGCCGATCGGCAAGCACCTGTTCTACGAATGGGCGAACGGGTACGTCGGCCACGTGCACCTCGGACTGTTCGGCAAGTTTCGGATCCATCGCGGCGCCGAGGCACCCGCCCCCATCGGCGCGGTTCGGATGCGGCTGGCCACCGACGGGGTGGCGATCGACCTCGCCGGCCCCACCGCGTGCACCATCGGTCACGACGACGAGCGCGACGCGATCATCGCCCGGCTCGGCCCCGACCCGCTGCGCCGCGATGCGAAGCGGCAGGTCGCGATCGACCGGATGCTCCGCAGCAAGCAGGCGATCGGTGCGTTGCTGCTCGACCAGTCGGTCATCGCCGGCGTCGGCAACGTCTACCGCGCCGAGGCGCTCTTCGTGAACGGCATCCATCCCTCCCGAGCAGGGCGCGACTGCGACCAGGTCGAGCTCGAGGCCCTCTGGACCACGATCACCGCGATGCTGAAGCAGGGCGTCAAGGACAACCGGATCATCACGGTCGATCGGCGCGAGCTCGACCTCCCGAAGGGCCAGCGCCTGCGCCGTGGCGACGCGACGTACGCGTACCACCGCGACCGGTGCCTGCGGTGCTCGACACCCATCCAGACCGTCGAACTGGGCGGCCGGCCCTGCTACTTCTGTCCCACCTGCCAGCCGCACTGACTCAGGCGGACCGCCACTGGGGCGCCTCGGGGTCGCCCCGCCACCACTGCAGGCGGCGTTCCGCCTCGACGGCTGCTGCTGCATCGGATCGGCCGGCCCGAACCCGCATCAGGGTCGCAGCCACGAGGCGGAGCTCTGCCACGGCCTCGGCCACCGGGTCACCGCGGAGCGAGGCGCCGTAGCCCTCGGCGAACCGTTCGTACACCTCGGGCTCACCACCCCACCGCTCGGTCCACGTCATCAGCGGACCGTGGTCCCATGCGGACGGCCCGATGCACACCAGGTCCCAGTCGAGCAGCACGGGACCGTCGGAGGCCTGGATGACGTTGCCGGGGTGGACGTCGCCGTGGAGCACGACCGGGTTCGAGACGCGCTGCTGCCAGCCCGCATGCCGAGCGATCGCACCCTCGATCCCCCGGCGCGCCGGATCGTCGAGCAACTGGCCCACGTCGGCCATCAGCGCATCGAAGTCCCACCACGGGAACGACCAGCACGGTGGCGTCGGGTAGCCCGCCGAGATCACGTCGGGGTCGAGCTGGTGGACCCGCCGCACCATCGCACCGACCGCCGCCCAATCGGTCGGCCCGACGACATGCTCACGGGCCACGGCGAACACGGCGAGCGGGCCGTCGACCATCGGCTCGTGACCCACGAACCTGGGCACCCGCACCCCGTGGGCGGTGAGCTGCTCGGCCAACCACACCGCCGCTCTCGGATCGGCGGTGGGGCGGCCGATGCGGAGCACGACATCGTCGCCCGCTGCGAGCAGCGCGTTCATCCCCACGCGGACGAGCTCGGGCTCGGGCAGCGCCCAGGCCCGTGCGGCGCGGCGGGCGAGCTGCTCGACGGCAACGAGGTCGCCAGGGGGCTCGATGACGAACGGGCGTTCAGCCAACGACGACACCGGGGTTCAGCCGACCCGTGGGGTCGAACTGGTGCTTGACCCGCGCGCCCACCGCGACCGCGGCTCGATCGGCAG
>JBEGOE010000317.1:0-3599 GCA_041182165.1 Actinomycetota bacterium | reverse complement strand
GGTGAACGGCGTGCCGTCGAGCAGCGTGCTCGCCTCATCGACGAGCAACTGGTCTGCTGCGGTCCACTGCCGGCGCCTGCCGCCCGGGCCGAAGCCCTCGGCCAGCAGCACACGGTCGACCAGCTTCACCGGCTGCATCGCCGGCCAGCACCGCTGGAGCACGGCGCGCAGCACGTCCATCTTCGAGTACGCGCCGTCCTTGCCGGTGCGCTGCAGCAGCACGCGATCGATGATCGGCTTCAGCGAGGCACGGCGCTTGTTCACCGGCACCGACCCGTCGAGCGCCAGGCGGATCCACTCGCCGATCTCGTCGGCCTCGAACACGAGGGTGCGTGTGCCGAACGGCTGGCGCACCGCCTCTGTGGGGTAGGTCACGTGGGCGGTGCTGGCCGCTTCGAGGGCGGCGAGCATCTCGGGCGAGCCCTTCATCCGGCGCGCCTCGGCATCGTCGGTGCCGGCCAGCTCGGGTAGGCGCGGGATGCACAGGTCGAGCACGGTCTTCTGCTGCACGCTGCGCTCGCCGAGCGACGGCAGGACGTTGCCGATGTAGTCGAGGAAGACGGCGTTGGGGCCCACCACCAGAACGCCGTCGCGCACGAGACGGCGGCGGTGCTCGAACAGCAGGTAGGCGGCGCGGTGGAGACCGACCGCGGTCTTGCCCGTGCCCGGGCCGCCCTGCACCACGAGGCACTGGTCGACGGACGAGCGGATGACGACGTCCGGCTCGGCCTGGAGGGTGGCGACGATCTCGCGCATCTCGCCGGTGCGGGCGGCGCCGATCTCGGCGAGCACGGGGTCGGGCACGCCGGTGGCGGCATGCGCCGCGTCGGGGTCGTCGAGCTGCTCGTCGAGGTAGGCGGTGATGTCGCCGTCGGCCAAGGTGAAGCGGCGACGGTGGGTGAGGCCCAGCGGGTCGATGCCGGTGGCGCGGTAGAAGGGTGCGGCGATGGGCGCACGCCAGTCGACGACCACCGGGTCGTGGGCGCTGTCCTCGATGTGGCGACGGCCGATGTACCACCGGTCGGCGCCTTCCTCGATGCGGCCGAAGAAGTCGCCGGCGCCGGGCGTGGCGAGGTCGTCGAGCGCCTCGGCGACGGTGAGCTCGACGTATTCCTTGGTGATCCCGTCGGCCGAGGCGTCGGGGTCGACCTGCGTGAACCGCTCGATCATGTCGTCACGGCAGGCGCGGGTGAAGGCCAGGCGGTCGCGCTCGAGGTCGAGCTCGGGGAACGCGTCCGGGGTGGTCATGGGGCGTCCGACGCTAGCTGCGGCGGGCGAGGACCTCCATGCACGCGCGGTAGCGCTCGCTGACGCCGTAGCTGAGCACCTCGAAACCCTCCTGCTCGAGCAACGCGTAGAGGCGCCGCCGACCGAAGTTGTGGACGTGCTCCATCTCGCCCCAGTAGGGGTTCTGGTCCGCCATGTCGAGGCAACGCCACAGGGTGCAGTCCATGTTGGGCATCGACACGAGCAGCGCGCCGCCGGGTGCGAGCAGGCGGTGTGCGTCGCTGATCGTCTGGCGTGGGTACGGGATGTGCTCGAGCACGTCGGCCATGCTGATGACGCTCAGCGAGTGGTCGAACTCGAGGGTCCCCATCTCCTGGCAGTAGGCCTCGAAGCCCAGGAACCGCAGGGCGTCGACGCTGTCGGCGCGCAGGTCGCAGCCGATGGCCCGGAAGCCGGCCTCGTCGGCGCTGAAGAGCAACGAGCCGGTGCCGAACCCGACGTCGAGCCACGAGCCGCTCGGCACGTGCTGCGCCACCCGCTCGACCATGCGGGCCGAGATGACGCGGTGCTGCTCGACCGTGCTGCCGACGTCCATCCCGGGCGGCACCGAGGCGAAGATCTGTTCGCAGACCTCGTCGGTGTAGTAGCCGTCGCGGAACACGTGCTCACAGGCCGTGCAGCGCATCCACTGCATGGTGCGCGAGAGGTGGTTGCGGTACGAGGGGTGACGCGAGCAGTCACCCGTTCGGAGGCCCTCGAACGCCGGCGACGCACAGAGCGGGCAGGCGTCGAACATGATCAGTTCGCTCGCACTCGCGGCCGTGCCGCCGGTCATGGCGGTCGTCGTCTCGGTCGTCATGGGGACGACCGTCCGGCGCGGTTCCGCAGCGTCACCCAGGGACCTCGGCCGCTACGCTCGCCCGCATGGAGAACGAAACCGTCGCTGTGGTCGAGCCGCACGAGATCGAGCTGGTCCAGGACGAGCTGCTGGACGAGCTGCTGGTCGAGGAGATCTCGATCGACGGCATGTGCGGCGTCTACTGACGTCATGCTGCTGGAACGGGCACTCGAGCTGCACCCCCAGGTGGCGCTGAGGCCCGAGCCCTTCGGCGCGCTCGCCTATCACTACGGCAACCGACGCCTCGTCTTCCTGAAGCACCCCGACGTCGTGGCGGTCGCCCGGCAGCTCGGCGAGCACCCCAGCCTGCAGGCAGCGCTCGAGGCGTGCGGCATCGCCCCCACCCGTTGGCCCGCCTTCGAGCAGGCCTTCACGTCCCTCGAGTCCTCCAACATCGTCCAGGAGCGTGATCGTCCGTGAGCGTCGAATCCCTCGTCAGCCAGCTGAAGCACGGGCTCGACGCCCCCATCTGCCTCACCTGGGAGCTCACCTACGCGTGCAACCTGCAGTGCGTGCACTGCCTGTCGTCGAGCGGCGTCCGAGACCCGCGTGAGCTCACCACGGCCGAGGCCAAGGCCGTCATCGACGAGCTGCACGACCTCCAGGTCTTCTACATCAACATCGGCGGCGGCGAGCCGATGATCCGCCGCGACTTCTTCGAGCTGGTCGACTACGCGATCTCACGCGACGTCGGCGTGAAGTTCTCGACCAACGGCGCGTACATCGACGCCGAGGCGGCGCGCCGGCTGACGTCGATGGACTACCTCGACATCCAGATCAGCCTCGACGGCACCGACGCCCCCACCAACGACGCCGTGCGCGGCACCGGCTCGTACGACACGGCGCTGCGGGCGATGCAGCACCTGGCCGACGCCGGGTTCGTCGAGCGCAACGGTCCGTTCAAGATCAGCGTGGTCGTCACCCGCCACAACGTCGACCAGCTCGATCAGTTCAAGGCGCTCGCCGACTCGTTCGGCGCCCAGCTGCGGGTCACCCGCCTGCGCCCCAGCGGCCGTGGTGCCGACAGCTGGCACGACCTCCACCCCACCAACGCCCAGCAGCGCCAGATCTACGAGTGGCTGCTCGCCCACGGCGAGAACGTGCTCACGGGCGACTCGTTCTTCCACCTCAACGCGCTCGGGCCCGAGCAGTTGCCCGGCCTGAACATGTGCGGCGCCGGCCGGGTGGTGTGCCTCATCGACCCGATCGGCGACGTCTACGCCTGTCCGTTCGTCATCCACGACCAGTTCAAGGCCGGGTCGGTGCGCGACGAGGGCGGCTTCGGCGGTGTGTGGAAGCAGAGCCCGCTGTTCCTCGAGCTGCGCGAGCCGCAGTCGGCCGGCGCGTGTGCCAGTTGCGGCAGCTACGACGCCTGCCAGGGCGGGTGCATGGCCGCGAAGTTCTTCACCGGCCTGCCGCTCGACGGTCCCGACCCCGAGTGCGTGGGCGGCGACGGCGAGGTGCTCCTGAGCAC
>JBEGOE010000316.1:0-2740 GCA_041182165.1 Actinomycetota bacterium | reverse complement strand
CTACCGGCTCTACGTGCCGGCCTCGCTGGCCTCCGGGGCGCCGGTCCCACTGCTCGTCGCACTGCACGGCGGTACGGGCTCATCGGCGCAGTTCGCCGCCAACTCAGGTTTCGACGGACTCGCCGAGGCCAACGGGTTCCTCGTGGTCTATCCCGACGGCGTCGGGATCGGCCCGGACGGATCGGGCCTGCAGACGTGGAACGGTGGGTCCTGCTGCGGTCCGGCGGTACGTCAGGACGTCGACGACGTCGGGTTCGTCGGGCAACTCATCGAGGTCATCGCGGCCGAGTTCCCGGTCGACCCGGCGCGGGTGGTCGCGGCTGGTCAATCGAACGGGGCGATCATGGCGTACCGACTGGCGTGCGAGCTCTCCGACCGCATCGTCGCGATCGGGGTCCAGGCCGGCAGCCTCGGCGTCGACGGGTGCACGCCGTCGCAGGCCGTGTCGGTGCTGCACCTCCACGGCTCGGCCGACACCAACGTGCCGATCGACGGTGGTCTGGGCAGTGGGATCGCCGGCGTCGCGTTCCTCCCGGCGAGGAGCGCGGTCGAGGTGTTCGCTGCGGCCGGTGGTTGCGGAGCCGCACCTGCCGCCTCGACCGATCCGTCGAACCCCGACCTGACAGTGACCACCTGGACGGGTTGCAGCGCCGGCGTGGCGGTTCGCTTCGTCGTCGTCGAGGGGGCCGGCCACGCGTGGATGGGCCATCCGGCCACATGGGCCGCCGCGGAGGCCCGCGTCGGCGAGCCGTATCCCGACCTCGACGCCAGCCGAGCCATCTGGTCGTTCCTCGCATCGCACCCGCGGGGCTGAGGCCCGAACGGCGGCTTCCGTCGGTGACGACGCTCAGCCGGTGCCCTGCTCCGTAGCGATTCGCCGGATCATGATCTCGACGATCTCTGGGCCGTGGGTGTTCTGCAGGAAGTGGCCGGCCCCGGCGACGGGGTCGAAGGTCGCGTGCATCCGGTCGGCCCACTCGCGCCCCCACGCCTCGGTGAAGATGTCGTCGTCCGACCCCCACACGAAGTGAACGGGCTTCGGCCAGGCGAGCAGTGTGCGGTGGTGGTTCGTCTGGATGGCGCCGTTGCCGCCGTTGTCATCGTCGCCGGCGTCGTCGCCGAGGGGGATCGAGCGGGGGAAGCGGCGCAGGCCGTTGTGTGCCTCGTCGGGCATGCCGGCGAACGGCGCACGGAAGCCCTCGTACATGGCGGCCGCCGGCCCGGTGAGGTCGGGTGCCGTGCCCTGGACGAGGGCCGGGAAGATCACCTCGGGTCCGGCGAGCCCTGCCGTGAGCACCAGCAGCAGCGCCACGTCGGGGCACGCACGGTCGAAGATCCCGCCCGCCTGCCAGCCCTGGTACCAGCGGTTGATCGCCTCCGAGTACTCGTACCCGGGGTGGTGGAGCCACGTGTTCATGATCACGAGCCGCGAGAAGCGCTCGGGCATGGTGGCGGCCTGGGCGAGCCCGATCGGGCCGCCCCAGTCCTGGCAGACGAGGGTGACGTCGTGCAGGTCGAGCTCGGTGATCAGGCTGGTGAGGATCTCGGTGTGGCGGGCGATCGAGTACCAGCCGAGGTCGGTCGGCTTGTCCGAGCGCCCGAAGCCCATGTGGTCGGGGGCGATGCACCGGTAGCCGGCGTCGACGAGCGCCGGGATCATCGTGCGGTAGAGGTACGACCATGTGGGCATGCCGTGCAGCAGCAGCATCACCGGTCCGTCGGCGGGGCCCTCGTCGACGTAGTGCATGCGGAGGTCCTGCCACGCGTGGTAGCGGGGCGAGGAGGCAAAGTCGGCGAGCCCTGCGAAGTTCTCGTCGGGGGTGCGCAGGAAGTCGGTCACGGCGTGAAGCCCAGTCGCGTCAGAGTCGCGGCGGCGCCGCTGGCCGGGCCGCGATGGGCGATGTGTTGGTCGGGCCGCACGATCAGGCACAGGTCGGGGCCGAGGCCGAAGCCGCCGTCCCACACGTCGGCGGGGCACGAGACGATCGCACACGGTGTGCCGATGTCGCCGGGCAGCGCACCGGCACGGAGCAGCAGTGTGGGCACCGTGGCGTCGATGAGGTCGAGGGTCGAGCGGCCGTCGCCCAGCCACTGGTGGGGCAACCGTCCGCCGGGGCGCGTCGACGGGACGTAGTCGCGGGCGGGCTCGTCGAGCACCGGGGCATCCGTCCCGTCGTCGACCACGAGTGGGCCACCGTACGAGTGGCCCAACTGCAGGCCGAGCAGGTCGAAGTGGATCGCCTGGTTGGCGATGGCGGCCTGCACCGCGGCGCGGCCGGCCTCGTCGGCGAGCGTGGCGTGCATCGCCGCGGTCGACTCGCCGACATCGTCGGTGACGCCGAGCGACATCGGGATCTCGATCATCTTGAACGCGTTGTGCATCGACTGGTCGCAGTTGAACTGGGCGACCGGTCTCCGTTCGGCCTCGTAGGTCTCGAGCAGCGACGGGCCGAGCCGACCGGCCTCGACGGCCGCGAGCTTCCAGATCAGGTTGTGCACGTCGGCCACGCCGGTGTTCAGGCCGAGCCCACCGGTGGGAGGGAAGCGGTGCGCCGCATCGCCGACCAGGAAGGTCCGGCCGCTGCGGTAGCGCTCGGCGATCTGGGCGCTCATGTGCCAGGTGCCGACCTTCAGCACCTCGAACGGCACGTCGGATGCGTCGAGCGCAGCACGGACGAGTTCGGCGCCGGGCTCGGCGGTGAGGGTCTCGACCGGATGGGTCTCGGGGTCCCACGGGTGC
>JBEGOE010000315.1:0-3351 GCA_041182165.1 Actinomycetota bacterium | reverse complement strand
CGGCATGCCGGTGGTGCACGACGACCAGCACAGCGTCTGGTCGATCGGGCCGGCGGCTGCGACGGGCAAGACGCTGTCCACGGCCGTCGCCGCCGACCCACTGCTCGTCACCCGCGACGGTTCGCCGTTCCGGCTCAGCAGCCTGCGCGGCCGCAAGGTGCTCCTGGTCGCCTGGTCCAGTTATTGAGGCTGCCGCACCAGCCTGCCCGGGTGGCAGGCACTGCACGCAGCACTCGAGCCCCAGGGCCTCACCGTCGTCACCGTCGCCCTCGACGTCGAGCCGGCGCACACCCACCAGTGGATCGACGCAGCGTCGCCCACGCATCCGAGCCTGATCGACACCATGCACGTCACCGGTGAGCTGTTCGGCTTCCTCAACATCCCGATGGCGGTCTGGATCGACGAGGACGGCAATCTGGTGAGGCCCGCCGAGGGTGCATCGATCGAGCGCAGCCCATTGCGCGACATGGACATCCCCGAGGGCCTGCCCGAGCGGATGGACCGGATGTTCCGCGAGGTGAAGAAGATCCCTGACAACGCCGACGACTACCGCGCCGCGATCGAGGACTGGGTCGCGAACGGCGCGGCGTCGCGCTTCGCGCTGAGCCCCGACGAGGTGGTCGAGCGGTCGCGCCCGCAGGGTGACGACGAGGCCCGTGCCGCAGCGTGCTTCGAGCTCGGCGAGCACCTCCGTCGCACCGTCGGCGACAAGGCAGCCGTGCCGTGGTGGCGCGAGGCCCACCGCCTCTTCCCCGACAACTGGACCTACAAGCGTCAGGCCTGGACACTCGTCACCACACCCGAGGGTGCCACCGAGAACGACCTCATGCAGGGGCCGAACGACGTGTACGAGGGCAACTGGCTCGATGACGTCATCGCCGCCGGCGGTGGCGAGGCGTACACCGTCGTGCCGCAGCTCTGACAGGCCACCTCGCCGGGCCGCGGTCGATAACGTGGCCGGATGGAGCACGTGCGCTGGCTCGCCCAGCCGAAGTTGCAGCGACCGACGGTCATCGCGGCCTTCACTGGCTGGAACGATGCCGGTGACGCCGCCTCGAACGCCGTGCGTCACCTCATCGAGAGCTGGGGCGCCACAGCGCTCGCCGAGATCGACCCCGAGGAGTTCACCGACTTCGCCACCGTGCGCCCGCACGTGCGCCTCGTCGACGGCTTCACCCGCAGCATCGTGTGGCCGACGGTCGGCGCGTGGAGCGCTTCCACACCCGGCGGCGACGTCATCCTGGTGCTCGGCCCCGAGCCGGCGCTGCGGTGGCGGCTGTTCACCGAGCAGTTGCTCGCCATCGCCCGCGCACACGATGCCGGGATGGTGCTCACCCTCGGTGCGCTGCTGGCCGACGTCCCCCACTCGCGCCCGGTGCAGATCATCGGCACCGCCGGCGACCACGACCTGATCGCCCGGTTCGATCTGCAGCGCAGCCGCTACGAGGGCCCCACGGGCATCGTCGGGGTGCTGCACGACGCCTGTGCCAAGGCGGGCCTCGACAGCGCATCGCTCTGGGCGGCGGTCCCCGCCTACGCGTCGCAGGTGCCTTCACCCAAGGCCAGCCTCGCGCTCATCACCCGGGCATGCGCCATGATCGGCACGCCCACGCCCGTCGGGCGCCTCGGTGACGAATCCGTGGCGTACGAGCACCGCATCGATGCGCTCGTGCACGACGACGACGATCTCGTCGGCTACGTCGAGCGCCTCGAGACGCTCGACTTCGACGACGACGACAACGACGATGAGGACGACGATGACGATGACGACATCATCGGCGGCGAGCTCGGCGGCGATGTACCACCGCTCGATCCGGCAGCGCTCGACAGCGACGAGCTGATGGCCGAGGTCGAGCGGTTCCTGCGCGACCAGCCCGACAGCTGAGTCGGCGGGTCAGGCCTCGCCCGACCGCCATACCGGGTCGCGGACCGGCTCGAACGCGGCGGCGAGCTGAGCGCCGTCGATCGCGGCGAAGGCCATCGGGCCCCACCATCCGGCACCGGCGGTCGCGGGCGGCAGTGCGTCGCGCGGGAACCAGCCGAGGTCGGCGGTCTCGAGCGGGTGCGCCTGCAACGAGCCGCCCACCGCGCGGCAGTGGAACAGGAGCATGTACATGCCGAAGCGGGTGAACCCCATGCGCTGGCCGTCGACGACCGACAGGAGCTGCACCGGCTCGCACTCGATGCCGGTCTCCTCGAGCACCTCCTTCACCGCCACCTCGGCCGGCGAGTAACCCACGTCTGCCCACCCGGTGGGGTAGAGCCAGATGCCGCTGTCGGGCCGCTTCACGAGGAGCACCTCACCCGCGTCGTTGCCGACGATCGCACCGATGGCCACCTTGGGCGTGACGTATCCGGGCACACCCTCGCCCACCGATTCGAGCCATTCCTGCACGAAGTGGTCCTGTTCGCGACGCACCTCGAGCGCGTCGTCGGCAGCGGCCTTGATGTCGGCCGCGACGTGCAGGACCTCCTCGAACCGCTCACGCTCGTAGAGGCTCTCGGTGAAGCCCAGACCCGTGCGGGCGATGGCGGCGAGCGCCTCGCTCCAGCGGACGAGGTCGCGGGTGAAGTCGGGGGGCGCGGCGTCGCTCACGGCGGCGACCCTAGGGCATCGCACGGCATCTCGTCCTCGCCGGCGGGGGCGTAGGGTCACGGCGTGCGGCCGACGCCGATCGAACCCGGACCCGGGCAGGAGAGCGTGTGGGACTACCCGCGCCCGCCCGCCTGCGTGCCCACCGACGACCGCATCCGCGTGCTGCACCAGGGGCGCATCGTGGCCGACTCGACGGCAGCGTGGCGGGTGCTCGAGACCAGCCATCCCCCGACGTTCTACGTGCCCCGCGACGACATCGACACGAGCCTGGTCGTGCCGTCGCGCGGCACGAGCCTGTGCGAGTGGAAGGGCCGGGCCACCTACTGGTCACTCGAGATCGACGGTGTGCTGACCGCCGACATGGCCTGGAGCTACGAGGCCCCGACGCCGCGCTTCGCCGCCATCACCGGCCACCTCGCGTTCTACGCCCGGCTGCTCGACGAGTGCTGGGTCGGCGACGAACGCGTCGAGCCCAATCCCGGCATGTTCTACGGCGGCTGGATCACATCAGGGGTCGTGGGGCCGTTCAAGGGCGCCGCCGGCACCCTGCACTGGTGAGCCTCGGCGGCCCACCGCTCTACCCGGCGCGCGATCGCGGCCATCCGTAGACTCCCGCTCATGCGCCCCGCTGCCGCCACCGTGCTCGCCTGCCCGGGTCCGGGTTCGATCGGCGTCGGCCGCACGCCGTGACCCTACGCCCCCGCCGGCGAGGACGAGATGCCGTGCGATGCCCTAGGGTCGCCGCCGTGAGCGAC
>JBEGOE010000314.1:0-7037 GCA_041182165.1 Actinomycetota bacterium | reverse complement strand
CCGGCCTGGACCCCGCGGCGCGCCGCGACGCATGGGCGATGATCGAGGCGCTGAAGACGTCGGGCGTCACGATCGTGTTGACCACTCACTACATGGACGAGGCCGAGGTCCTCGCCGACCGACTCGTCATCCTCGACGACGGCGTGGTCGCGGCCGAGGGCACCTTCGCCCAACTCCTCGCACGCCACGACACCGCCACGACGATCTCGTTCCGCCTCCCGGCCGACACGGGGCTGGCCGACCACGCCCTCGTCCTGCTCGGGTCAGCCGAGATCCGTGTGCGCGTCGACGGACACCTCGCCGAGTTCTCGACCACTCAACCGCAACGAGACCTGCGCCTGCTGCTCGGTTGGGCCCACGAGCAGGCGGTCGCGTTGAACGACCTGGAGGTTCGACGAAGCTCGCTCGAAGATCTGTTCCTGCGGATCCGAAGCGACGACCTCGCCACGGCCGGCACAGCCCTCGATTCGGACGGCGAGGTACCCCGATGAGCGCGACCTCAATCGTCGTCAGCCAGACCCGGCACAACTTGCTCGCCACGGTCCGCGCCGGCTCCGCCATCGCGTTGGGGATCGTGATGCCGGTCGTGTTCTGGCTCGGCGCGTCAACGTTGTTCGGCTCCGACTCCCTCGGTGGCGACACTCCCGTCGACGTCCGCAACGCGGGCGAAACACCCGATCTGCGCACCTTCTACGTCGGCGGGTTCATGGCCTATTCCGTCATCTACGCCGCGTTCGTGGCGCTGCTCCCCGACATCGTCGACCTCCGCGAGCGAGGGCTGCTCAAGCGACTCCGGGGCACACCGCTACCGCTGCCGGCGTTCGTCGCGGCCCGCTTCGTCATCGCCCTGGCGATCACCAGCGTCGGTGTCGCCGCCATCGCCCTCCTCGGCTGGGCAGTCTTCGACGTCACCACGCCAGCCGCAGCGATCGTCGGTGTCGTCGTGTACACCGTCGCCGGCACGATCACGTTCGCCTGCCTCGCGGTGGCGGCCACGACGGTCACACGCACTCAGTCCGGCGCCCAAGGTTTCTCCAACGGCATCGGCATCGTGCTGGCGATGATCTCCGGCGTGTTCTTCGAGCCGGGCATCCTGCCCGACGCTGTGCGCTCAGTCGCATCGTTCCTCCCGCTCGAACCGCTCGCCAACGGATTCCAGTCCCAGCACGTCACCGACGCCTCCGGGGTGAGCCTCGACGCCCGTAACCTCGGCGTTCTCGCAGCGTGGACCGCAGCCGCGGTCGCCGTGGTCGCACTGCGGGGCTTCCGCTGGAGTCCGCGACAGCGGCGGTGAACGCAGCGCTGTCCCGGCATTCGCTCAGTCGGCGGCGGTGAGTTGCGCGACGGCGGGCGTCCAGTCCTCCAGGTGATAGACGTGGACGATCTTGCCGGCATCGAGCGTGAGGATGTCGATCGACATGATCTCGAACCGGCGCCCCGTCGCCGGCTCGACACCGAAGAAGGGGGCGACTGGGGTGACGCTGGCGCGCCCGCGCACGACGACTCTGCCGTCATCGAGTGCGATGACCTCCTGGGGCTCCCAGCTGAGGTCGGGCACGACCTGACCGAGGAACGCGATCGTGTTCATCATGCCTTGTGCGCCAGGCCCGCCCGGCGGTGTGGGAACGGAGACGACCTCAGGAGAGAAGAGCTCGTAGTAGCGCTCCTCGGTCGTCTACCCCGGCACGGTGAGCACATCGGTGTAGAACGCTCGGACGGTGTCCTCGTCTCGTGCCCGGGTCGTGATGTCGCTGTTCATGTGGCTGTTCCTTCTCTTCCTGGTCGGTTCGTGTCGTGAGCGCCTGGTCTCGGCTTCCCCGACTCCAGCGGCGACGCCACCGAGGAGACCGTTCGTGCTCAGGCGGACTGCGACGCGGTGAAGGCGAGGACGTTCAGCACGGTCGCGACGGCCCAGAACGGGGCGAACACGATCCCGACGTGGCGTCCGTGTCGCGACACCCGGGGGTGATGGCCGAGGAATCGGACGCCGGCGTGGTTGGCGTTGACGAGCATGAACAGCGCAGACATCACGACGAGCACGAGATGCAGCGGGTGGCGCTCGGCGAGGGTGAGCGTCAAGCCGTAGATCACGCCGACGACGACGGAGAGGAACGCCAGCGAACCCTGACGTTGCTCGAACAACATCAGGAAGACGTAGTCCGACGCCGCGTGCTTCTTGGCGTCGGGGACCGCGTCGACGGCAGCGTCGAGCATCGCGAGTTGCTCGTCGTTCGTCAGCGAGCTCGCCTTCGTGGGGCGTCCGGGCCCGAAGAACGGGAGCACGTAGTTCACGATCCATCGGGCCAGCAGCGGGAAGGCCGCCTCGGCGGCGTGGAGCACGCCCGGCGCCAGGCACAGCACCAGCGCAAGGGTGGACAGGGTGTTGTCGCTCATGGGTTCCTCGGTGTGGGTGGGCGGTAGCGGTGGGAGTGCCGGCGACCGCGTCAGACGTTGCCGCGGATCCGGTCGGGGGCGATCAGCACGGCGGTGCGGGCCTGGTCGCGCATGGTCAGGTCGTAGGTGTCCCAGTCGTCGTGGTCGCCGCCGGCCGCGGTGAAGATGTGGCGGAGCAGAACCCGAATGCGGTCCGGGTCGAGCCCATGGGGGTTGTCATCGGGGCCGATCAGCTCGGCCGCGCCGGTGACCGACACCCAGTTCCAGCCCCGACGGACGGCTGCGGTCACGGGCGAGCCGCGCCGGATGTGGCGGAGACGGGCGGCACCGCCGAGCGAGACGAAGGCGAGGCGTGGTTCGTTGGTGACGGGATGGGAGATGACGCCGCAGTTAACGACGGCCGAGAGGACGGCGCCGTCGGCTTGCACGGTGGACACGACGGCGAGGCCGTGCTCTTCGGTCAGGAACGATCGGACGGTGTCGAGTGAGGCCATGGCCGACTCATCCCTGTCCGGTGTTGACGGTGAGGAGGTCCGCCATGCCGAAGGCGCCGTAGATCGCGGCAGTCATCTGCTCGGCAGCGTCGTTGTTCGCGACGGCGGCGTCGGCCATACCGAGGTTGTCGACCACGGTGCGGAACGGGCGCTGACCAGCCGGGGTGTCAACGAGTGCGACGATCGCGTCGGCGACGTCTTGTGGGTCTTGCGCCGGGTTCGACGCCATCGCGCCTTCGAAGCCCGCGACCAGGTTGCGCGGGGCGTGGACCATGTCGCCGTAGCCCGCGTCGCGGCTGCGGTCGCTCGACTCCATGAGCCCGTCGATGAAGTTGGTGGCGTACGCGCCCGGCTCGACTACACAGGTCTCGATCCCCAGGGTCGACAGCTCGGCGCGGTAGGTCTCGGCGAGGCCTTCGACCGCGAACTTTGCAGCGTTGTACGGACCGAAGAACGGCACGGCCATCCGCCCGGCCACGCTCGACACGACGACCAGCAGACCTGAGCCCTGCGCACGTAGGAGCGGCAACGCGGCACGGTTGACCCGCTGCACGCCGAAGACGTTGATGTCGAAGCTCGCCTGCCAATCGGCAGGGGTGAACGTTTCGAGCAGGCCGATCGATCCGACACCTGCGTTGTTGATGACCACGTCGATGCTGCCGGCGAGCTCGACCGCGTTCGCCACGGCGGCCTCGATGCTGGCCTCATCGGTGACATCGAGCTCGACGACGTACGCGCCGGCCGCTCGCAGCTCCTCGGCGGCAGCGGCGTTTCGGGTCTCGATGTTCCGCATGGTGGCCACGACCGAGTGGCCGGCGGCGAGCAGGCTCGACGTCGTGAGGCGCCCCAATCCACCATTGGCGCCGGTGATGAACACGTTCTCGGGCATGGACGACTCTCCTGTCGAGGGCGGTGAGCGGCCGAACCGATCGGCAGCCATTTTCGTACCGTGCGGTATTCATACCGGCCGACGGCGGCTCGCGTCAACCTTTGAGTACCAATCAGTCCGAAAAGTTGTCAGACTGGGATCGAGATGACGGACGACTCCACCAAACGCCCGCGAGGCAGGCCGAAGACGTTCGACCGCGCCCGCACGCTCGACGTGGCCATCGACAGCTACTGGCGCCACAGCGTCGATTCGGTGTCGGTGAACGAGATCTGCCGTCGAGCAAAGATCTCCAAGCCGGGTCTGTATCGCGAGTTCGGCGACGAGGACCATCTCATGGACGCCGCACTGACGCGCTACAGCGAGACCGTGCTTGCCCCCGTGCTGGCCACGCTCTCCGACGACCGGCCGTTCCGGAAGACGCTGGAGTCGTTGATCGAGTTCGCGACCCGCGAAGAAACGCCGCACGTGCCGGCAGGTTGCCTCTTCGCCAAGATGCGCAGCTTCCGCTGGCGGTTGGGACCCGTCACCGGCGAGCACGTCGACCAGCTCAGCGAGGGGGCGATCGCGGCGTACGCGGCGTGGCTGGAGCGGCGAGCGAACCGCGGGGAGATCGAGCTGCCCGCTCCCATCGAGATCACCGCGACCTACGTCGATGCCCAACTCACGATGATGCTCACCCAGATCTCGGCCGGCGAGGACCCTGAGCTGGTGCGAGCCCACGCGCACCTCGCCTTCGCCGTGCTCACCAACCCGACCAGCACCAGCCCCTAGGTCCCGGTGGAGCAGACGTTCTTCCATCAGGTGCAGGACGTGCTCGAGGGCTTCGTCATCGACGTCGCGGGCACGTTGCACTCGACCGCGCACGGGCGCGGCATCAAGGTCTGGTACGACGATGCGACCCGCGAGCACTACGAAGCGCAACTCGTTCGCGTCGACGGCAAGGTCGTGCTCGAGGTCGGGTTCCATGCGGAGCACCCGAAGGTCGGCGAGAACGACGCCTTGCTCAACCGTCTCCTCGACGCCGAGCACGTCTGGCGGCGAGAGCTCGGCGGCGAACCCGAAGCGGGAGTGTTCATCGGCGTCGACCGGTGGCGCCGGATCTCGGAGATCTGGGACGAACCCGACGCCGACGACGTCGACGCCGCGATCGAGATCGCGGCCCGGCTCGCGGACTACATCTCGGTGCTGGAGCCCCTGAGACGGGCGTGACCGCACGCGTCTTCTCCACTCCGAGCTCAGGAGCGACACCATGCTCAACACCCGGCGACGCACGAACGCTCACCTGGGGGGAGATCGAGCAGCGGTTCGCCGACCGTCGCGCACAGCGCGACGCGTGAGCCTTCGTATCGAGTAACACGAACTCGTCGACACCGACCTCCAGCAAGCCTGGACCTGGTACGAGGACCAAGAGCGTGGGTTCGGTGATCGTTTCCTCGACACGATCCATTCGTGACGACCGTGACGAGATCGTCGAGCGCAAGCTCCCCGCCAACGACTTCCCGTACGCCGTGCGGTACCGGATCCTCGATGACGACCGGCTGATCGTCATGGCGGTCCTCCACCAACACCGACACCCAGAGTCCAGAACCGACCGGCAGCCCTGAGCCCAGCCAGACACCTCGCTGCTCGTCGCCGACGGCATTGCGGTCACCTGGCCGACGACCCGACCCACAGGTTGTCAGCGGGATCACGCTCGTACCGCTCCGCGACCTTCGGGTTCCAGCCCGAAGGTCCCATCTGTTGTATCGCTGTTGTACGAACACCGACCGAGAACGTCAGAGGCCCTTCCCGATGTCTCGGAAAGGGCCTCTGACCTGGTTCTTTACTTGGTGGCGGGGGCAGGATTTGAACCTGCGACCTTCGGGTTATGAGCCCGACGAGCTACCGAGCTGCTCCACCCCGCGTCGTGAAGCGCAAACCGTAGCGGCGCGATCCACCGATCGCAACCGCGCCACGCCTCGGCTGCCTCAGCACACCCCTTCGTGAGCCTCGACCGGTGTGATGGCCGGGCGGACGGCCGTGGACGGGGCGCCTCCACCTTCCGCGCGGTGCCACGGGGTACCGTTGGGGTTCATCTCCACCCCTCCGGACGGGACCCTCCACCCATGGGAATCTTCAAGAAGAAGCAGCCTGCCGAGACGGTCGACGTCGTCGCGCTGCGCAACGAGGTCATCGAGCTGAAGGACCGGTTGGCGGCTGCCGAACAAGCCAAGGTGTCGCTCGACGATCGGCTGAGCTCGCTCGCCGCCACCACGATGGTCTTGTCCTCGGCCACCAAGAACGACACGGCCGAACTGGTCGACCAGATCGAGAACCTCCAGGCGCGCCTCGCCACCACCACGGCGGTCGGCACGAAGGTCGACGAGCTCCACCAGCGCGTCATCGACGTCGAGCAGCGCGGTGTCGGCGAAGGCAACGCGGGCGGCACCGGCACGGACCCCCGCATCGGCGAGCAGCTCACCAGCCTCGCCGCGCGGCTCGAGCAGATCGCCGAGCTCGCTGCAGCGCCCGTCGCGCCCGACGACGAGCTGGCGGCCCGACTCGATCTGCTCATGTCGGCGGCCGATTCGGTCTCGACCATCGACGAGCGCGTCGCCCGACTCGACGCCCGCCTCGACGAGCAGACAGCGCTCGCTGGCGAGCTTGCGTCGTTGCGCCAGCGACTCGATGACGTCAGCGCCACCGAGGGCCCAGCGCCGTCAGCCGACCTCGACGAGCGGTTCTCGACGGTCACCGGTCAGGTCGACGGGCGTCTCGAGGTGCTCAGCGGCCAGGTCGAGGAGCGCATCGCTGCGATCAGCGCACGCATCGCGGCCACCGAGGCCGAGGCACGCGCCGCCCGCGAACAGGCCGCCCGGCTCGAGGCCCAACTCGAGGCCCAGCTCGAGACCCCCGACTCCATCACGCCGGAGCAGATCGCCACGCAGATCGCCCCGCAGCTCGACCAGCTCGGAACCCGCTTCGACGCCCACCTCGCCGAGCAGATCGGCGCCGTCCACGAGCGCCTCACCGCAGCCGAGCACGACGCACTGACCGCACGCGAACAGGCGGCGGACATCGACAGTCTTCGCGGCCAGATCGCCGAGCAAGCCCTCTGGGCGGCTCGGATGGGGTCGGTCGACGACCGCATCAGCGAGGTGCAGCGGCGGATCGACGAACTCGACACCCAGGGGGCGCCGCAGGCCGCTCTCGACGAGCTCCGTCAGCGCATCGCCGAGGTCGTGGCCTCCATCCCGACGGCGCCGGACACCACCGACGCC
>JBEGOE010000313.1:0-4641 GCA_041182165.1 Actinomycetota bacterium | reverse complement strand
GGCGCAGCTCGGGCAGCCGTACGTGATCACTACCGCAGGCCCCGACTCGTTCGACGGCTCGGGCCACACGCTGGCCGCCTACCGACAGATCGGAGTGTCGCTGCCCCACCAGAGCGCGATGCAGTCGACCAAGGGCACAGCTGTCGACTGGAACGCCGAGCCGATCCGCCCCGGCGACCTGGTGTTCGCGTTCTCGTCGAGCAACAGGAGCGTCATCGGACACGTCGGCATCGCGATCAGCGCCACGCAATGGATCCACGCACCTCGCGCCGGTGACGTCGTGAAGGTCGGTTCGATCCCGGCCGCCACCAAGATCCAGGCCGTACGCCGCTTCGTCACCCCGTGACGGGCGACGTCCAGCTCTGCAGCACCTGGTAGTAGTTGAGCCGGTCGTAGGCCTGCGGGTCGGGCACGTTCGCCCGGCTCATCGCACCCTGGAGCTGTCGGACGCTCTCGTACTCGTGGAGCAGCATCCACTCGCGCAGTTCGTCGCGCATCACGCCGATGTGCTCGGGGCCGCGGAGCAGCAGCGAGCTCGTCGCCATCACGACGTCGGCGCCCGCCAGGAGGAGCTTCAGCACGTCGTTGCCGGTGTGCACACCGGTGCTGGCGGCGAGCGAGCAGGCGACGGTGCCGCGGAGCGCTCCGATCCAGTGCAACGGCAGCCGCACCTCGCCCGGTGACGACAGCTGTAGGCGAGGGGTCACCTGCAGGGTCTCGACGTCGATGTCGGGTTGGTAGAAGCGGTTGAACAGCACCACACCGTCGGCCCCGGCGTCGCACAACGCGACGACGAGGTGGCCGAGCGAGGTGAACCAGGGGCCGAGCTTCACCGCCAGCGGCACCGTGATCTCGGCGCGCACCTCCTCGACCAGCTCCACCAGGCGCCGCTCGACATCGTCGGCCGTGCAGCGCGGATCGGTCACCATCTCGTACACGTTCAGCTCGATCGCCGCGGCGCCCGCCGCCTCGAGCGAACGCGCGTAGCGCACCCAGCCGCCCGGCGTGGTGCCGTTGAGGCTCGCGATGACCGGGATGTCGACGCACGCGACCGCGTCCTCGACGAGGTCGAGGTGCCGGGCAGGGCCCGCCGCGATCGCGTCGAGGTCGGGGCAGAAGGTGAGCGCCTCGGCCGACACGTCGGTGCGGCGGTCGTGGGCAGCTGCGACGGCGAAGATGTCGTGCTCGATCTGCTCCTCGAACAGCGATGGCAGCACGATGGCCCCGGCACCCGCCGCCTCGAGCCGGCGCCACATCGTCGGGTTGCCCGTGAGCGGCCCGGCGGAGGCGACGATCGGGCTGCGCAGGTGCATCCCGAGGTAGGTGGTCTTGTCATCGACGAGTCGGCGTTCGTGCGTCATGAGTCCCTCGGGTTCCGGCACCGGAGCGAGGCTGGGGCCCGAGCCCTCCGGTGCATCAGCACCGTAGGGACCATCCGGGTGGCGACGATAGGGACGAAGGACCCCCTGCGCAGGGCCGCACGTCGCCTCAGGCGGGCGCCACCTCGTACCGGATGGGGAGGGACTTCAGGCCGCCCACGAAGATCGTCTTCATCAGCTTCGGGTCGCCTGCCAGTTCGACCGATCGCAGACGCGGCACCAGTTCGGTGTACAGCGCCTTCAACTCCATGCGGGCGAGCATCGCCCCGAGGCAGTAGTGCACGCCGAAGCCGAACGACAGGTGCTTGTTGGGGCTGCGCCCGATGTCGAAGCGGAACGGGTCGTCGAACACCTCCTCGTCGCGGTTCGCCGAGGGGTACGACAGCAGCACCGACTCACCCGCCCTGATGGTGCGGCCGCGCAACTGGTGGTCGGCCGTCGCGGTGCGCATGAAGTGCTTCACCGGCGTGACCCAACGGATCATCTCGTCGGCCGCGGTGGCCACGAGCGAGGGGTCGGCCTGGAGGCGAGCGAGCTGGTCGGGGTGCTCGATGAGGGCGTGCAGGCCACCGGCCATCGCCGACGCTGTCGTGTCGTGGCCGGCCGTCGCGGCGATCACGTAGTACGAGATCGTCTGCATCATGGTGAGCGGCTCGCCGTCGATCGTGGCGTTGGCCACCACCGACACGAGGTCGTCGGTGGGGTGTGCGCGACGGTCCTCGGTGAGCTGGGTGAAGTAGACGAAGAAGTCCTGCACCACGGCGATCAGGTCCTCGGCCGAGTCGCCCCGGCGGAGGTCCTCGTCGGCTGCGCCGAACAGCTCCTGCGTCAGCTTCAGCATCCGCGGGTAATCGGTCTCGGGCAGGCCCATGATCGCCAGGATCACGTTGAGCGGCATCTGCATCGTGATGTCCTTGGCGAAGTCGCACTCGCCACCGAGCTCGACCATGCGGTCGACGTAGCGCTTCGCCAGCGCTGCCAGCTGGCCCTCGAGCGTGACGAGGTTCTTCGGAAGGAACCACTCGGCCGTGACACCGCGGAGCTGGCGGTGTTCGGGGTCGTCGACGTGGATGAGCGTGCGCAGCATGTCTCCCTGCTCGGCCCGGCGGGCGTCGTCGGCGGCGGTGCCGAGGACCGGGCGAGGGTTGTTCAGGAAGAGGTGGTGCTTGGCCTCGATGTCGAGGACGTCGGCGTGTTTGGTGATCGCCCAGAACGGGTTGAACCCCTCGCCCTGCACCAGGTGCACCGGGTCCTCACGGCGCAGGAGCGCCGTGGCGGCTTCGAAGCGGGCCTCGTCGGCGTATGCGGCCGGGTCGACGAAGACGTGACCGGCCTGCTCGATGTCGTCCATGTGGACTGCCTCCTCTGCTCAACCCTCGAGCACGGAGAAGAGCCCTGCCATCGCGGCCTCGGACCCCACCATGTCGGGACGGTCACATGCTTCCAGACGGCTGAGGTAGCTGAGCGACACGTAGCCCGCCTCGACGATCGCGCCGTCGGTGTGCTCCGGCAGGTCGACCGCCTCGCCCCACTCCATGCGGACGTGGAACGCGCTGTCGTGGCCCTCCTTCGGCTCGAGCCGGGCGAGCGACATGCGCCGCGGCGGCTCGACGCCGACGGCCGCGTGACGCCATCCGGCGATCTCGTCGACCTCGAGGTTCGGCACGTTGATGTTCACCACCACCGGCTCGACCGGCATGTCGGCCACGAGGCCGTCGACGAACGACGCCGCGACCGTCGCTGCGGTGTGCCACTTCTGACCGATCAGCATCTCGTCCCAGCCCTGGCCCTCGATGCCGAAGCCCGTGACCGCCTGGCTGACCGCCACGCCGGAGAGGCCCCCGTTGCGCCCGCTGAGGCACGCCCCGATCGTGCCCGAGTGGTACACCGACCGGCCGACGTTGGCGCCGGGGTTGATGCCCGACACCACGAGGTCGAACGGCTCGCCGAACGCGCCGAGCCGGGCGAACATCACGCACAGGGCCGGCGGACCGCTGACCGACCACGACTCGTCGATCCCCTCGACGTGCACCTTCTGCACCTCGGGCTTCATCAGGTGCAGCGCCCCGAGCGCGGCACCCGCACCGGAGTACTCCTTGTCGGGGGCGATGATGATCACGTCACCGAACGGTCGCATCGCCCGGGCGAGCACGTGGAGGCCGACCGAGTCGATGCCGTCGTCGTTGGTGAGGAGGATGCGCATGCCACGATCGTTGCAGCCCGACGGGCTCTCGGGCGATCCCGCACGTGTCCGCCGGACCGCGGGGTGGTGGATGGACGGTGGACACGCCACGATGGGGAGGTGAACATCCTTGCTGCGCTCCCGCGCCCGTCCGAGACGCGCCTCGCCGTGAAGGTGACCCCCGACGCGCTGCGCCAGATCCGCAGCGGTCACCCGTGGCTGTTCGAAGGCTCGATCACCTCGGTGAACCGCACCGGGGCCCCCGGCGATCTCGCCGTGATCTTCGACGAGGAACGCCAGTTCCGGGCGATCGGGCTGTGGGACCCTGCATCGCCCATCAGGATCAAGATCCTCCACAGCGGACGCCCCGTGCAGATCGACGCGGCCTGGTTCCGGCAGCGGATCGCCGCGGCCGTGGCGCTGCGGGCGCCGCTCGCCGAGTCGGCCGGCACCGGCACGGTCACCGGCACTGTCACGACGGGCTACCGCGTCGTGCACGGCGAGAACGACGGGCTGCCGGGCTTCGTCGTCGACCGCTACGGCCATGTCGTCGTCGTGAAGCTCTACTCGGCCGCCTGGATCCCCCACCTCGCCACCGTCATCCCGGTGCTCCGCGAGCTGGTGCCCTTCGCGTCCGTGGTGGTGCGCATCGCCCGGTCGATGGCCGACCAGCCGCTGCACGGCATCGTGTCAGGCATGTCGCTCGTCGGCCCCGACATCGACAGCCCGGTCCCGTTCCTCGAGCACGGGCTCCACTTCGAGGCCGACGTCATCCACGGCCAGAAGACCGGGCATTTCCTCGACCAGCGCGAGAACCGCATCCTCGTCGGCTCGATGGCGACGGGCGCTCGCGTGCTCGACGTGTTCTCGTGCAACGGCGGGTTCGGGGTGCATGCCGCCGCCGGTGGCGCCCGGTCGGTGCACAGCATCGATGCCGCCCCCGGCGCGATCCGCAACGCCGAGCGCAACATGGCCCTCAACGCTCACCTGCCCGCCGTCGCCGCTTGCCGCCACGAGACCACGATCGGCGAGGCGTTCGCCACCCTCGAGAAGCTCGGCGAGTCCCGCGGCCGGTTCGAC
>JBEGOE010000312.1:0-4348 GCA_041182165.1 Actinomycetota bacterium | reverse complement strand
CAACGGCGCGACGGCGAAGACGAAGCTCTACCCGAACCGCAGCATCTGCCTCCCGAAGGGCGCCACGGTGACGACCGCCCCCAGCACGACCGCCCCCAGCACGACCGCTCCGGCGGCGGCCCCGGCGAAGAAGAAGAAGGCCACCACCCCGGCACCGCCTGCGGCGGCGCCGCCCACCACGGCCGTCCAGGTGCGCACATACACGGCGCCCGAGGTCGAGGCGATCATTCGCCAGGTGTGGCCCGACGACCTCGAGGACAAGGCGATCCAGATCGCGATCCGTGAGAGCAGGCTCAAGCCGACCGCCCGCAACTGGTGCTGCTCGGGTCTGTTCCAGATCTACTACGGCGTTCACTCGAAGTGGTTGGCAGGGATCGGTGTCAGCAGTGCTGATCAACTCCTCGACCCGAACGTGAACGCCACGGCTGCGTACGCCCTGTATCAGCGTGCCGGCAGCTGGAAGCCCTGGGGCGGCTGACCGGTCCGCACCGAACGAGCGGTGCGTTCCCTCCTCGTGGCGGTTACACTCGCCGTCCGGAATGCGCTCGTAGCTCAATGGATAGAGCATCTGACTACGGATCAGAAGGTTAGGGGTTCGAGTCCCTTCGAGCGCGCGACATGATGTCGCCAGACATCCCTGACAGACCGGGCCCTCGAGGGTCCGGTCTGTTCGCTTTTCGGGCACGCCGCTCGACCGTCGCCGGGTGGGGGGCCGTCGTTAGAGTCCGCTGCGCATGATCATCGTCGCCGCAACGCTCGACTTCGCCGACCAGGCCACACGCGACCTCGTGGTCGAGCAGGCCGTGCCACTGCAGAAGGCCACCCGTGACGACGAGGACGGCTGCCTCGCCTACTGCTTCGGTGCCGACCCGGTGGTGCCCACCCGCATCCAGGTCTACGAGCTGTGGAGCGACGGGCCAACGCTCGCCGCCCACTTCGACCATCCGCACTACGCGGCCATGCGCGACATGCTCCGCAGCCACGGCATCGTTGCTGCAGCGAACCGGGCGTACCTCACCGAGCAGGACTGCCCGGTGTACCAGCCCGACGGCACGCCGCGCCGCAGCTTCTTCGACGACTGACGGTGACGCCGGGTCGTCCCCGGCCGGTGTCCCGTCCCTGGGCTTCGGAGGCGACCGGCCCTGCGGTGTACGGTCGAGCAGGTCGACGGAACCAGGAGCCACGCCATGCGCCATGTGCACGATCACCTCAAGCAAGTGCCGCTGTTCGCGGGATTCACCCGCGACGAGCTCGAGCACATGCACCGCGTCACCACCGAGATCACCGTGCCCGCCGGCGACGTGCTGATGGAGCAGGGCGCGGTCGCGCACGAGATGGTGGTCGTGCTGGACGGCACCCTCGAGGTCACCCGCAACGGCGCCCACGTCGCCGACATCGGCCCGGGCGGGTTCGCCGGCGAGATGGCGCTCCTCACCGACCGGCCCCGCAACTCGCGCGTCGTCGCCAAGACCGACGCGACCTTGCTCCACATCGACGGGCGCGGCTTCACGCACCTGATGGACGATGTGCCGCACCTCGCCGTGAAGCTGCTGCCGATCGTGGCCGCACGCGTCGCCGAGGACTGACCCTCGCAGCCGGCCCGGCCGCGAGGATCGTCGCGGGTCAGCCCCGGGCCGTCCATTCGTCGTAGAACGGCGGCATGTCCGACGCTCGTGACGTGAACGCAGGGTCGCGCTTGTCGAGGACCGCCTGCACGCCCTCCGTGCCGTCGCCGGTGCTGGCGGAGAACATCGACAGCGAGACGCTGCGGTGAGCTGCCACGGGGTGCTGCTCGGCGGCGTTCCGGTACATCATCTGGCGCGTGAGCGCAGTGCCGACGGCCGACTTCCCTGCCACGAACCGTTTGGCGAGCTCGATGGCTGCCGGGAGCAGGTCGTCTGGTGCGTGCACCGAGCGGACCAGGCCGCCGCGCTGCGCCTCGTCGGCGGTGTGGATGTCGGCGGTGTACATCCACTCGAGCGCCTGCGACATCCCCACCAGGCGCGGCAGGAACCACGTCGAGCAGGCCTCGGGCGTGATGCCGATGCGTCCGAACACGAAGCCGATGCGAGCCCTCTCGGACGCCATCCGCACGTCCATCGCCAGGGTCATCGTGGCTCCGATGCCCACGGCGGCGCCGTTGATGGCGGCGATGACCGGCTTTCTGCACTCGAAGATCGCGAGGGCGACGCGGCCGCCGGTGTCTCGGACCCCACTCACCACCGCAGGGTCATCGAACCGATCGTGCAGGTCGGTCAGCGTGGGCTCCATCGCCTCGTCGAGGCCGAACACGTTGCCGTTGGCGGTGAGGTCCATGCCGGCGCAGAAGGCGCGCCCGGCCCCGGTGACGACGATCGCCCGCACGGTGTCGTCGGCGTTGACGTCGGTGAACAGCTGGACGAGCTCGTTCGCCATCTGGACGGTGAACGCGTTGAGCTGTTCGGGGCGCGACAGCGTGACGACGAGCACCTCGTCGTCGCGCGAGAGGGCGAGCGTTTCGTAGGTCATGGCATCTCCTGGTCCGATGCCGACGACACTACGAGCCGCGCACCGGCATGGGTGGCCCTGGTGCCTGCGGTGCTGCCTCGATCATCAGGCTGGAGGGCCTCACCTGGGCTATCTGCACCATGTTCGGTGGTCTGTGACCGCTCTGCGTGGTTATTTCGGGGCGCTGAGAGAAAAAACCACAAATTTCCCGTGCTGTCCTCGGCTCTGCCTCGTACAGTGCCGCACGTGGATGATGCCTTGATCGACGTGCTCATCGTGGAGGACCATCAGATGGTCGCCCATGCCCTCGCCGACGCCCTCTCGGCCTCTGGTTCGTTCACCGTGATGGGTGCTGTGGGCACCACCGCCGAGGCACTCGCCCTGGTGCCGACCGTCCTGCCGCAGGTCGTCATCCTCGACGTCCGCCTCGCCGACTGTGACGACAGCACGGCCGTGATCCCCGACATCCTCACCCTCTCGCCGAACAGCAAGGTCCTGGTGCTCAGCGCCTGGGGCGACGACTGGTCGGTGTCCCGTGCGGTCGAGGCCGGCTGCCACGGATACCTCCTCAAGGAGCAGGGGCTCGACGACCTGATCGACGGCATCCGCTCGGTCGCCCGTGGCGAGGCCACCTTCGCCCCCGCCGTGCTCAGCCGGGTGCTCAAGCTGCTCCGGCCCGGCACCGTCAGCGCCGAGGCGCTGACCGCTCGCGAGAACGAGGTGCTGCGCCGCCTCGCCGACGGGCTCACCACCGAGCAGATCGCCGCAGACCTGTTCGTCAGCGTCAACACGGTGCGCAATCACGTCAACAACATCATCCGCAAGCTGAACGTGCACTCGCGCCTCGAGGCCGTCAGCTATGCGCTGCGCAAGGGCCTCATCCGCGTCGGCTGACGCTCAGGCCGCCGGCATGGCGAGGGTGTTCCCCTCGCGAGGCAGTTCGATGAAGGTGCGCCCCGGGGTCATCTCGATGATGCTGCCGTCGACGTCGGTCAGCGTGAAGGGGGCGCGCCGGTCGGCTCTCGACCAGGTGCCGTCGATGAACTGGCCGCCGGTGAACACGAAGGCCCGACCCGACCCGATGGTCTGGGCGTCGGGGCTGCCGGAGATGCCGGGCAGGTAGGTCACCTCGAGCACCACGACGTTGTTGGTGGTGACACGCCCGCTCTGGGTGTCGTCGTGCGGCGTGCCCTCCATCGTGCGGAGGTAGAGGCCGGACGCTGCGTCCCAGTCCCATCGCACGTCGATGCTGTCGAGCGTGATCGACACACCCGGGCTCGGGACGCCGGCAACCGGCTCGGTGGCCGAGCGGTATGCGAACTGCCGCTGAGGCGGCTGGGCGTCGGCGGGTGCCTTGCTCCACAGGTCGGTCGTCCTCGAGTAGAGGTTGTGCGGCACCCTGCGGTCACTCGAGCGGAAGTACACGTTCGCCTGCTGCGGCCCGAGCTCGATCAGGTCGCTCGCACGGATGGCCGCGGTGACCGTGGCGTTGCCGCCGCTCCACGCGAACAACGGGCGGTTGAAGGACCCGAACAGGTCGATGTCCTGCAGGCGGCCGGAGCGGACGGGTCCGACTGGATCGCTGCCCTGGCTGTGGAAGACGAACGCGAACCGCGTGAGGCCGTCGTTGACGATCTCCTCCACCACGATGTCGGCCTCGTTCATGCCGGTCTGGGGGCGGGCGCCTGCGGCGTTGTCGATCTTCACGACCAGGGCGGGGCGTGCAGCGACTGCCGGGTCGGTGCCCTCGACGCCGGTGAGCGGGTACCCCGGCGCCGCCGGCACCGTGGTGGTCGTCTCGGCGACCGTGGTGGGGGGCGCTGCCGTCGTCGTCGGCGCTGCGCTGGTCGACGGGGCAACG
>JBEGOE010000311.1:0-2540 GCA_041182165.1 Actinomycetota bacterium | reverse complement strand
ACCCACGAGGATCCCCCCGGGCGGCGCCTCTGCCTGCAGCCGCGATGCCGTGTTCACCACGTCACCCATCGCCGTGTAGTCGGTGCCTGCGAGTGTGCCGACCAGCACCTCACCGGTGTTGATGCCGATGCGCATGCGCAGCGGCTCGTCACCCTGCGCGAGCTGTGCGGCGTGCTCGGCGATGCTCCGCTGCATGCGCAACGCTGCCCGCACGGCCCGCTCGGCATCGTCCTCGTGCGCCACCGGCGCGCCGAACAGAGCCAGGATCCCGTCGCCGAGCAACTTGTCGACCCGGCCACCGAACGATGTGACGTCGTCGACCAGGCGTGCGAACACACCGTCGACCAGGCGCTTCACCTGCTCGGGGTCGAGATGCTCGGCCAGGGTCGTGAACCCGACGACATCGCCGAAGAGCACCGTGACGACGCGACGCTCCTCGGCCTGACCCGGTGCCACCGCGTGCCCGCACGACGAGCAGAAGCGCGCACCCAGCGCCAACTGCGATGCGCACGAGGGACACTGCATGGTGGTGCATGGTAGGCGTCACACGGCACGAAGGAGGCTTCCCACTAACGTCGCAGCTCGTGGACACCGAACGAGACCGGCTTGCGCGCGAGCTGCACGACACGGTCGCTCACGGCATCAGCCTCATGATCGTCCAGGCGGGCTCGGCGCGCCGGGCCGTGAGGGCCGAACCGGATCGCGCCATCGAGTCGCTCGAGGCGATCGAAGCCGCCGGGCGCGAGGCGATGTCAGAGATGCGACGCATCGTCGGGGGCCTGCGCAGCCAGGGCGACGGCGGCGACCCGCCACCCTTCGCTCCGCCCGACCTCGCTGCCATCGACGGCCTGGTCGCGGCGGCGGGTGTCCACCTGCCGGTCAGGGTCCGACGCAGCGGCGACACCGCGGCCGTGCCGACGCAGGTCCAGTTCGCCGCCTACCGCGTGGTCCAGGAGGCGCTCACCAACGTCCGCCGCCACGCATCCCGGGTGACCAGCGTCGACGTCTCGATCGAGGCGTCGCACCGAGCGCTGGCCATCACCATCGACGACGACGGGGCACGCACCGAGCCGGCGGGCCCGCCCGGCCTCGGTCTCGCCGGCATGCGCGAGCGGGTGGCGCTCGCCGACGGGGTGCTCGATGCAGGGCCGCGCCCCGGTGGCGGGTGGCGCGTCGCCGCCACGTTCATGTTGAGCGACGCCTGAAGCTGCACCACGCGGAAGCAAGATCGGCGCCGATCGCGCTACAACTATGGTCATGAGTACCGCGCTGCCCCACCCTGTCATGACCGCGTCCGCCGCCGCGGGTGCCGTCGACGCATCGAAGATCTACGGCTCGGGCGACAGCGAGGTCCGCGCCCTCGATGGCGTCACCGTTGCGTTCGAGCAGGGCCGCTTCACCGCGATCATGGGCCCCTCGGGCTCGGGCAAGAGCACCCTGATGCACTGCCTCGCCGGCCTCGACTCGCTCACCGGCGGCGCGGTCTACATCGGCGACACCTACCTCGCGACGCTGAACGACAAGCAGCTCACCGAGCTGCGCCGCACAGCAGTCGGCTTCATCTTCCAGGCCTACAACCTCGTCCCCACGCTCACCGCGCTCGAGAACATCACCCTCCCGCTGCTGCTCGGCGGCCAGAAGGGCGATCAGCAGTGGATCGACCGGGTCATCGACACGGTCGGCCTCCGCAGTCGCCTCTCGCACCGCCCGAGCGAGCTCTCGGGCGGCCAGCAGCAGCGCGTCGCCGTGGCCCGTGCGCTCGCCAGCCAACCCACGATCATCTTCGCCGACGAGCCCACCGGCAACCTCGACAGCCGCACCGGCGCCGAG
Source organism: Actinomycetota bacterium (assembly GCA_041182165.1). Taxonomy (GTDB): domain Bacteria; phylum Actinomycetota; class Acidimicrobiia; order Acidimicrobiales; family Ilumatobacteraceae; genus VFMC01. Next base: position 710 of record JBEGOE010000311.1, on the reverse strand, counting down.
ATCCTCGCCTTCATGCGCCTCGCCGTCAGCGAGCTCGGGCAGACCATCGTGATGGTCACCCACGACCCGGTGGCCGCCAGCTACGCCGACCGCGTCATCTTTCTGGCCGACGGCCGCATCGTCGACGAGATGCTCGAGCCCACCGCCGAGCGCGTGCTCGACCGCATGAAGCACTTCGGGGAGTGACCGCGTGTTCCGCATCGCTCTGAAGAACACGCTCGCGCGAAAGGGCCGCCTCCTTCTGACGGCGATGGCCATCATCGCCGGCTGCGCCTTCCTCAGCGGGGTCTTCGTGTTCAGCGACACGATCCGCGGCACCTTCGACCGGCTGTTCGCGAACGCCTACGAGAAGACCGACGCGTTCGTGCGCTCGTCGAACGTCATCGAGGGCGACTTCGGCGCCGAGAGCCGAGACCGCCTCCCGGACACACTGATCGGGCAGATCCGGCTGCTGCCGGGCGTCGCCGAGGCGCAGGGCGACGTGGTGGGCTTCGCCCGACTCGCCACGGCCGACGGCACGGTCATCGGCCAGGCCGGCCCACCGAAGTACGGCGGGGTCTTCGTCGAGTCGGCCAGCTCGCCGTGGGCCCTCGCCGAGGGGCGGATCGCCGCGAGCTCCACCGAGGTGGTCGTCGACCGCCGCTCGGCCAAGGAGGGCCCGATCGCCGTCGGCGACACCGTCACCATCACGAGCAAGGCCGGGGTGCGTC
>JBEGOE010000310.1:0-5833 GCA_041182165.1 Actinomycetota bacterium | reverse complement strand
GCCGGTGCCACCGTCGCGGTGCCGACCGGCACCGGCAACCTCACGCTCCAGCTCTCCGGCGGACTCCGCGTCGGTGAGGCCACCGTCGCCGTCGTATCGACCGGCGACAAGAGCCTCGGCGCCGTGGCCGCAGCGATCAACGGCGCCAAGGTCGGCGCCACCGCTGCATCGGTCAAGGTCGCCGATGGCCAATGGCTGCTGCAGGTGAACAGTGCCGCCACCGGCACGGCTGCGGCCTTGTCGCTCGACGCCTCGCAGTTCTCGACGGTCGGTGGGCTCATGACGACGGCCGCAGCGGCCGACGCCCGGATCACTGTCGGGTCTGGTGCCGGCGCGTACTCGATCACGGCCAGCGGCAACACGTTCACCGACGTCCTGCCGGGCCTCACGCTCAACGCCACCGCGCTGTCCACCACCCCCGTCACGGTCGGCGTCACGCGCGACGCCGGTGGCATGGCCGATGCCGTCGGCACGTACGTCGCAGCGATCAACAGCCTGATCGCCGACATCAACATGCAGACCAGGTACGACGCGGCGAAGAAGCAGAGCTCGCCCCTGACCGCCGACTCCGGCATCAAGCGCCTGAGCGACCAGGTCCGCGCCGCGGCGACCTCGGTCGTGAGCGGTATCGCCAACGGGCTTGCGAGCAGCGTGGGCATCACCTCCAAGCGCGATGGCACGCTCTCGTTCGATCGCACCAAGTTCCTCGCTGCCGTCGAGACCGACCCGGCTGCGGTCGAACGTCTCTTCGTTCGAGGCGGCTCGGGCACCACGGATTCGGTCACCTACGGCAACGCGATCGACACCACGGCGCCGGGCACCTACGCGGTCAACGTCACGGCAGCGGCCACTCGCGCCACCACGGGCACGCTGCTGTCGGGCACACCCGGCCAGCGTCAGATCAACGTGCGCGTGGGCACCACGGTGGCCACCTTCACCATGGTGCCGTCCGCCAACGCAGCCGAGGTGGCGGCTGGCCTCAACACCGCGATGTCGGCGGTCGGCCTGGGGGTCAACGCCGAGGTGAGCGGTAACGGGATCTCGTTCACGTCGACGAGGTTCGGTGTGGGTGGGGCGTTCGAGGTGAACACCGACGCGTTGGGCAACGGCAGCTACACCACCTACACGGGCACGGACGTGGCCGGCACCATCGACGGCAAGGCGGCGATCGGGGTGGGTCAGCGACTGCGACTCCTGTCGCTCGACTCGTCGGACGCCCGCGGGCTCGAGGTCGACGTCGCCGAGGGCGCCGTGGGTGATGTCGGCTCGATCATGTACTCTCCGGGCATCGCCGCTCGCATGGCGTGGCTGACCACCAACTCGCTCGCCGACAACGGGATCATCGCCACGGCGCAGAAGACCTACGACAGCAGGATCACCGGTTTCGAGCAGCAGATCACGCGTTTCGAGCTCCGCATGACCCTGAAGGAAGCCGGGCTGAAGCGGCAGTGGGGGTCGGTGCAGGGGTTGCTCTCGGACCTCCAGGCGCAGGGCAGCTGGCTCAGCAGGCAGGGGCTCTGAGGGACGAGTGAGCGCCGAATTCACCCGCGAGTCTGCGGGCCGTCCTCCAGCCTTGCCGGACGATCGGTCTGGTCAGTGTCACGACACCACCACCCACCTACGGACGAACCACGGAAGGTCTGTCATGTACCAATCCACCACGCCGCGTGAGCGGTTCACGGACGGCGGCCTCACGACCGCCTCGGGTCCGCAGATCATCGTGATGTGCTACGAGCGCCTCGACCGCGACATCACCGGTGCGATCGACGCCATCGAGCACCGCCAGATCGAGCGTGCCCATCACCTGCTGCTGCACGCGCAGGACATCCTGCTCGAGCTGCGGTGCATGATGGACTTCGATGCCTGGGAGCACGCCGGATCGCTCTCGTCGATCTATGGCTTCGCGTCCGACCTCCTGGTGACGGCCAACGTGAAGAAGTCGGCGCGAGAAGCCGAGCAGGCGCGAGCAATGCTGGCCGAGCTCGGTGCTGCGTTCAGGCAGGCGGCGGCGTCCGTGGCGAGCACCCCGATCACCCCGGCAGCGGTTGCGCCACAGGCCCCGGATGCCGGCGTCGTCGCGACGGCTCCGCGCTTGCTGTCGGTGCTGGCATGAGCGGCTTCACCCTTGCATCACCCAGCGGGGCCACGGCCACGGCCACGGCCATCGCCGTGTGGGAGGACCTCCTGCGCGGCTACGCAGCCGTGCTCGACGAGCAACGATCGGTGCTCCTCGCGGTCGACTTCGACGAGCCGCTCGACGGTGATGCTCTGGTGGTGCCGGCCTTCGCGCCGCCTGCCTCCGTGCCGACGCTGCCCGAGTCGCTGCGCGGTCGGGCTCGCGCCCTGCTCGCGGAGACCGAGGGGCTCACCGAGCTCGCCCGGTCGGTGCTCGCCGCACACCCGGCACCGCCTCGCCGGCTGCCTGCCGACGTGTCGGCCGGCGGTGACGCCGTCGATCAGCGGATCTGAGATGAGGGCGATGCTGGCCGCCGACACCGTCGACGGCGTGCTCATCGCAGCGCTGGTGGTGCTCGCAGCCTCACTGATCGCACTCGCTGCCGGTCGTTGGGGTGGCGCGAAACGCAGCACGGTGCAGGTGGTGCGGCTTCCCCCGCCGAAGCCGATCGCAGCGCTGGCGCCGGTGCCGGTCGTCGTCGAGCCGGTCCCGATCGGCCCGACTGGACAGACAGCCCGTCTGCCGGACGTTCTGGCCGGAGAGCGGATCACGATCGAGACGGCATCGGCACTCGCCGAGCACTTCGCCGACAGCGATCCCGCCCGGATCGTGGAGGTCATCAGCTTTTGGATGCAGGAGGACGCGGACGAACCCGGCTGGACCAGATCCAGCTGAGCGTGCCGGCGCGCAGCGCGTCGGTGGCCACCCAGTTCGAGCCGCCACGACTGACGACGTCGGGAGTGGGGCGGATCACCCGCTCGGCCGCCGAGGCGTCGGCGCTCGCAGAAGCTCGCGAAACAGGCCGTTCGGAGGCTCGTGCCGAGCTTCAGGCCACGCTTGCCGCACACGATGCAGCTCGGGCCGGCATGGAGCGGGCGTCGCTGGCGCTGGCGTCGGCACTCGACCAGATCGAGCACATCGACCTCGGCACCCTGCATCAGTTCGAGCAGCAGGTGCTGAGCCTCGCGGTGTCGATCGCCGAGGAGATCGTCGGCCGTGAGGTCACCGTCGGCAACGACGTGATCGACGCAAGCGTTCGTCGTGCGCTCAGCATGGCCCCGGACCGGGGTTCCGTGGTGCTGCGAGTGCACAGCGCGGACCTGGCTGCGGTGCTGGAGTCGGCTGCGCTGATGGGCCACCGAGGGGGCGACGTGCAGGTGGTCGCCGATCCGGGTGTCGCCCCGGGTGGCTGCATCGCCGAGGTCGGCGCACTTCGTGTCGATGCCCAACTGGGGTCGGTGTTCGAGCGCATGCGCGAGGCGTTCCGCTCGTGAGCAACATCGTGAGCAACATCGTGAGCAACATGGCGGCGGGCATGGTCCCTTGCATTCTCGGCGCACACCGGACGATCACCGATGTGATGGCAACCGGGGGCACGACATGGCGGTGAGCGGCATCTCCGACGGCGTGACGCAGGCACTGCGCATGGCGATCAACGGCATCGATGCGCGGCAGCAGGCGATCGCCGGGAACATCGCCAATGTGAACACCCCCGGCTACCTCGCCCGCCAGGTGACGTTCGAGCAGAGCCTCGCCCAGGCCATCGCCGACGGCGACCCCACTGGTGCCGGCGTGACGGTGCGCCACTCGTTGGCGCCCACCCGGCTCAACGGGAACAACGTCAACATCGACTTCGAGATGCTCGCGCAGAAGGAGAACGCGCTCCGGCAGCGTCTCGTCGTGCAGGCACTCAACGCCAAGTACGCCCTGCTCCGCACGGCGATCTCGGGGCAGTGAAGGGGCCGGACGCATGAGCCAGATGTTCTCCAGCTTCGCAGTCGCCACCTCGGGCATGGGCGCCTACAAGACATGGCTCAACGCCGTCGCCGACAACATCGCCAACATGGACAATGTCACGAGCACCGACGAGCCGGCGTTCCAGGAGCGCTTCGTCGCAGTGCAGGCCGTCGAGGGCCCGGACGGTGTGGGCGACGGGGTCCGGGTCAGCGGTCTCCGGTTCGGCAGCGCCGACGGCCTCGTCCAGTACGACCCGAACCATCCGCTCGCCGATGAGAACGGCATGGTGCGCCGACCCGACATCACCCTCGGTGACCAGATGGTCTACATGCAGCTCGCACAGCGCGGCTATCAGGCCAACGTGCGCTCGTTCGAGACGGCCAAAGAGGCCTACGAGTCGATCCTGTCGATCGGGCGGTGACGGGCACCATGGCCATCCTCCCCATCTCGTCCATCATCGGCGGCAGTGGCATCGGCGGCATCGCGCCGATCGGCAGCCCCTCGATCCAGCCCGGCAACCGCACGAGCCAGGTGGCCGGCGGCGAGGCCGGCTCGGGCACGTCGTTCGGGCAGGTGCTCGCCGACCAGCTCGACAGCGTCGCCAGCGCACAGGCCAAGGCCGACAACCTCGCGGTCAAGGCGGCCACGGGCGACCTCCAGTCGCTGCAGGACTACACGATCGCCTCGACCGAGGCACAACTCCTCACCCAGCTGACCGTCCAGGTGCGCAACAAGGCACTCGAGGCGTTCAACGACATCATGCGAATGCAGATCTAAATGCCGCCGAACTCCAGCACCAGCCCGCTCGACAAGGCGAAGCAGCTCGCCGTCAGGCTCACCCCGATGCAGCGCATCGCCCTCGGCGCCGCGGTCATCACGGTGATCGCAGGTGGGCTCATCCTGTCCCGCTCGGCCGCAACGGTCGCGATGGCACCGCTGTACACCGACCTCAGTGCTGCCGATGCCTCGTCGGTCGTCGACGCGCTCCAGGGCCAGGGCGTCGCGTACGACCTCACCGACGCAGGCCGCACGGTGCTGGTCCCGAAGGACCAGGTGTACGACCTCCGGGTGTCGATGGCGGGGCAGGGCCTGCCGACGTCGAACGAGGGCTACGCCCTGCTCGACGACCAGGGCATCACCACCTCCGAGTTCCGTCAGCGCATCGACTATCAGCGCGCCCTCGAGGGCGAGCTGGCGAAGACCCTCATGGCGCTCAAGGGTGTGCAGAGCGCCTCGGTGCACCTCGCGCTGCCCGACGACTCGGTCTTCATCGATCAGCCGGCCACGCCGACCGCCTCGGTGCTCGTCGCCGGGAAGGGGCTCGACGGCATCAACTCGTCCGAGGTCGAGTCGATCGTCCATCTCGTCGCCTCGTCGGTGAAGGACATGAAGCCCGCCGATGTCACGGTGATCGACGCCAACGGCAGCGTTCTGTCGGCAGGCGGTGGCGCGGCAGGCGGCGCCGGCATGGCGGGCAGTGATCGCGCCAAGCAGGTCGCCGACTACGAGAACCGGATGAGCGCGTCGATCCTGGCGCTGCTGACGAAGATGACCGGCCCCAACAAGGTCGCCGTGAAGGTGACCGCGAGCCTCGACCTCGACCAGACGCAGTTGACGTCGGAGAACTTCGAGCAGATCGGTGCCGATGGCGGCGTCGATGCCGATGGCACGGGCCAGGTCGTCGCAGAGAAGACGGTGACCGAGAGATACGGCGCCGGGGCGGCCGGCAGTGCCGACAACGCGACCGGTGTGCTGGGCCCCGATGGTGCCGTGGTGGACGACACCGGTTTGATCACCGGTAGTGCGACCGGCGACTACGCGAAGGAGCAGTCGGACACGCAGTACGCACTCGACCGTACGGTCGAGCAGACGGTGATCGTGCCCGGCAAGGTCACCCAGCTCAACGTCGCCGTCCTCGTC
>JBEGOE010000309.1:0-3220 GCA_041182165.1 Actinomycetota bacterium | reverse complement strand
ATGACCAGGCGTGTTCCTTCCGGCGTCTGGTCGCGAGGCGCGAAGCCGGTGCCACCCGTGGACACCACGAGCCCGGCGAACCCGTCGGTCATGGCGGTGAGCGCGGCGGCGACCTCGGCCGCACCATCGGCCGTGACGCGGTGCTCGACGACGTCGAAGCCCGCGTCGGCGAGCTGCGCGACGAGCGCCCGGCCACTGACGTCGTCGCGGGTGCCGTGCACCACACCGTCGCTGACGGTGAGCACCTTGGCCTGCAGTGGCTGCTCGGTCATGCGTCGCGACGGTACCGGACGAGCACCATGCCGTCGGTGTCGTCGTCGTGCGGGAGCACCCGCCACCCGTGGCCGTACGGACGCCAGGTGCCCTCGGGGCGCTCGTCGACAACGGTGAAGCCGGCCGGCACGGGATGATCGATCGACTCCTCGGCGGTGAGGGTGCACACGCTGTAGACCAGCATGCCGCCGGGCCGCACGAGTGCCGCGGCCGACGTGAGCAGCGTCCGCTGCAGCACAGCGAGCTCGCTGATGTCGGCCGCCGTGATGCGCCAGCGCGAGTCCGGCCGCCGACGCAGGGCACCGAGACCGCTGCACGGGGCGTCGAGCAGCACCCGGTCGAACGAACCATCGGTGAACGGCGGGTGCGTGCCGTCGGCGGTGACCGCTGCCGCCGTCGACCCGAGTCGCTCGATGTTGGCGTCGACGAGCCGGCTGCGGTGGACCGACAGATCGGCGGCCACCACGAACGGCCCCTCGTGGTCGGCAGCGCCGGCAATCGCCGTGGCCTTGCCGCCTGGCGCTGCGCACAGGTCGAGCACCTGTTCACCGGGATGTCCGCCCACTGCCGCAGCGACCCACTGCGACGATCGGTCCTGCGTGTAGCCGTCGTCGCGGACGCTGACCGGCGGAGCCTCGTTCATGCGCCGCATCGCAGGCACGGCATCGTCGCCGAGCTCGGTCACCAGCCGGTCGAACAGCCACTGCGGATAGCTCAGCTCGGTGGCCGGATCGGGCCACACCATGACGGTGTGCGCCACCTTGCGCAGGATCGCGTTCACGAAGCCACGGACCCGCTTCGGCGCCAGCGCCACGGTCTCGCCCACTGCCGCGTGGGGGGCCACGTCGGCGAAGACCAGCTGATAGGCGCCGAAGCGCAGGAGCGTGCGGACCTTCGGCTCGGGCTCGGTGAGTACGAAGCGGTCGATCAGCGCATCGCAGGCGCGGCGCATGCGTGTGGTGCCGTAGACGAGGCCGGTGACGAAGGCGCGGTCGCGCTGGTCGAGCGTCGACGAGGCCAGTGCCGCAGGGACGATGAGGTTGGCGTAGGCGCCGTCGTGGTCGATCCGCTGCAGGCAGTGCAGCGCGACGGATCGGGCGGTTTCGGCCGGAGCCCTGTCGGTCGTGGGTTTGCCGGTCGTGGGATTGCCGGTCATACGAGCACCTCGTCGTTCGTCGGTCGGGTGCCGTTCGCGAAGTCGCGCCACGGCATGGGGGCCTTGCCCTCCGGTTGCACGACGAGCAGGCGCAGCCCGCCGACGCGACCGTCGAGGAGGGCGCCACCGGTGGCATCGGGATCGACGAGCTCGGCCTCGATCACCTTCAACCGCTTGTCACGAAAGGTGGTCCACGCGCCGCCGAGCCGCACCACTCGGTGGCGCTGCGATGCCGGCGCCGTCCAGTCGAGGCGGAGATCGTCGGGCGACAGCTTCGCCGCGTAGGTGGGCTCCCCCACCTGCGGCACAGCTGCAGGCAGCCCCTCCGTGAGCGTCCGGACGAGCAACCGGGTGCCGACGCCGCCCAGCGCAGCGCGCAGCGAGTCGCCCGTGGCATCGGTGTCGATCGGCACCTCGACGCGAGCGTGCACCGGCCCGGTGTCGAGACCGGCCTCGAGCTGCATGAGGCACACCCCAGTGACGGGATCGCCCGCCAGCAGCGCACGCTCGACGGGTGCAGCGCCGCGCCATCTCGGCAGCAGCGAGAAGTGCAGGTTCACCATCGGCAGTCGCTCGAGCACGTCGGGCTTGATGAGCTGTCCGAAGGCGACGACCACGCCGAGGTCGGCGCCGAGGCCGAGCACCTCGTCGACGCGATGGACCACGGGCAGACCGAGTCGCTCGGCCGCAGCCTACACCGGGCGCGGCACCATGGCACCGCCACGGCCGCGGCGCTTGTCGACGCGCGTGACGACGGCGGCGACATCGAAACCGGCGGCCACCAGGGCCTCGAGCGGCGGCACCGCCATGGCAGGCGTGCCGAGGTAGACGAGACGGCGCGGTCTGGTTCCCGCGGCCGTCACTTCAGGCGGAGCCGACGGCGAGCGGCCGGCGCGGCGGGCTGCTCGGTCAGGCGGCGATACTCGATCATCGCCTCCTTGCGCTGATCGGGCGTCATCCGGTCGAACATGAGCACGCCGTCGAGGTGGTCGAGCTCGTGTTGGAACAGGCGGCCCGCGAGCTCACTCGCCTCGATCTCGATGGTGTTGCCGTTCAGGTCGAGGCCACGCATGAGCACCTCGTTCGGGCGGAGCATCTCGACGTAGAGGCCGGGGATGCTGAGGCACCCCTCGTCGTACACCCACTCGCCACGCGACTCGACGATCTCGGGGTTGATGACGACCATCGGCTCGTCATCCATGTCCCACACGAAGATCTGCTTCTGCACCCCGATCTGGGGGGCGGCGAGGCCGATGCCCGAGTCGCTCTCGTAGAGCGTGTCGAACATGTCGTCGACCAGACGGGCGATCTTGCCGTCGATCTCGGTGACCGCTGCTGCCTTGGTCTTCAGCACCGGATCACCGAAGGTGCGGATCGTGTAGCCCATGCATGCAAGGCTAGCGACCGATGCCCCAGTACTTCGACGAGGATCCGACCGCCGCCTCGGACCCTCGGGAGGTCGTGTGGTCGCTGCCCGACGGACCCCTGACACTCGTCACCGATCACGGCGTGTTCGGCTATGGACAGGTCGACACGGGCACGAAGCTCCTGCTGCTGTCAGCCCCTCCCCCGCCACCGCAGGGCGACCTGCTCGACCTCGGCTGCGGCACCGGGGCCATCGCCTTGACGATGGCGCGTCGGGCCCCCGGCGCGACCGTGTGGGCGGTCGACGTCAACCGACGCGCTCGCGAGCTGTGCACCACGAACGCGGTCCGCAACGGCATCACGAACGTGCGCGTGGCAGCACCCGACGAGGTGCCCGACGACTGCCGGTTCGCGGCGATCTGGAGC
>JBEGOE010000308.1:0-4211 GCA_041182165.1 Actinomycetota bacterium | reverse complement strand
CGGCATGAAGTGGAACATCGCCCGCCATCTTGCAAGCCTGGGCTGCGACGTCACCGTGCTCCCGGGCCGCGCGAGCGTCGACGAGGTGCTCGCCCTCAAACCCGACGGCGTCTTCCTCTCGAACGGCCCCGGTGACCCCGAGATGGTGCCCTACGCGGTCGATGCCATCCGTGGCCTGCTGGGCGAGGTGCCGGTGTTCGGCATCTGCCTCGGCCACCAACTGCTGAGCCTCGCCATCGGTGGCACCACGTTCAAGCTGCCGTTCGGCCACCACGGCGGGAACCATCCGGTGCGGCACGAGGCCACCGGCACCGTCGAGATCACCAGCCAGAACCACAACTTCTGCGTCGACCCCGAGTCGATCGCAGGAAAGGCCGACGTGACGCACCTGAACCTCAACGACCGCACCGTCGAGGGCATGCGCCTCACGGCGAGCTCCGGCGCACCGGCCTTCAGCGTGCAGTACCACCCCGAGGCGGGCCCCGGCCCGCACGACTCGAAGTACCTGTTCGGCATGTTCGACCGGGCGATGGGCGGGTCCGGCGCTCCGGATCTCGCCTCGGTCGCGGACCTGATCGCTCCCGAGCTCGGGGTGGCCTGATGCCGAAGCGCACCGACATCGAGAGCATCCTCATCATCGGCTCCGGCCCCATCGTCATCGGCCAGGCCTGCGAGTTCGACTACTCCGGCACGCAGGCGTGCCGGGTGCTGAAAGACGAGGGCTACCGGGTCATCCTGGCGAACTCGAACCCGGCCACGATCATGACCGACCCCGACTTCGCCCACGCGACGTACGTCGAGCCGATCACGTGGGAGGTCGTCGCCAAGATCATCGAGCGTGAGCGGCCCGACGCGGTGCTGCCCACCCTCGGCGGCCAGACCGGGCTCAACACCGCGATGGAGCTGTTCGAGCGCGGCATCATCGGCGTGCCCGGCACCCCCGAGATGATCGGCGCCAACGCCGAGGCGATCTCGACCGCCGAGGACCGCGAGAAGTTCAAGCGGGCCATGATCGAGATCGGCCTGAACGTCCCCCACAGCGGCACCGCGCACACGATGGAGGAGGCCCGCATCGTCGTGGCCGAGATCGGCCTGCCGATCATCATCCGTCCCGCCTACATCCTGGGCGGGCGCGGCACCGGCATCGCCTCCACGCCGGAGGAGTTCGAGCGCCTCGCCGCCAATGGCATCGCAGCCAGCCCCATCGGCGAGATCCTCATCGAGACCTCGATCGCGGGCTGGAAGGAGTACGAGCTCGAGGTCATGCGTGACCGGGCCGACAATTGCGTCATCATCTGCAGCATCGAGAACGTCGACCCGATGGGCGTCCACACGGGCGACTCGATCACCGTCGCCCCGGCCCAGACGCTCACCGACGTCGAGTACCAGCAGATGCGCGACGCCGCCTTCGCGTGCATCCGGCGGGTCGGTGTCGAGACCGGTGGCAGCAACGTCCAGTTCGCGGTCAACCCGGCCACCGGCGAGCAGGTCGTCATCGAGATGAACCCGCGTGTGTCACGCAGCTCGGCGCTCGCCTCGAAGGCCACCGGCTTCCCGATCGCGAAGATCGCGGCGAAGCTGGCCGTGGGGTACACGCTCGACGAGATCCCCAACGACATCACCCGGATGACGCCGGCGAGCTTCGAGCCGAGCATCGACTACGTGGTCACCAAGATCCCGCGTTGGGCGTTCGAGAAGCTGCCCGGCACGAGCGGCATCCTCGGCACGCAGATGCAGTCGGTCGGCGAGGCGATGGCCATCGGCCGCACGTTCCCCGAGAGCCTCCAGAAGGGCCTCCGCTCGCTCGAGCAGGGCCGCCTCGGCCTCGGCTGCGACCCGGCCGAGCAGCAGCTCGCCACGGTCTCCGACGACGAGCTCCTCGCGATGTCGGCCGTCCCCACGCCCGACCGCATCCAGCAGGTGGGCGAACTGCTCCGCCGTGGTGTGAGCATCGATCGGATCCACGAGGCCAACCGCATCGATCCGTGGTTCCTCGACCAGATGAGCCTCGTCACCGACGAGCGCCACGCCCTCGACGAGATCGGTCTCGAAGGCATGGACCGTCTGGCCTGGCGCCGCGCCAAGCGGCTGGGGTTCAGCGATGCGCAGCTCGCATACCTCTGGGGCGCCGACGAGCTCACCGTGCGCGCCGCTCGTGAGGCGGCCGGCGTGCTGCCCACCTACAAGACGGTCGACACCTGTGCCGCCGAGTTCGCCGCCGAGACCCCGTACCACTACAGCACCTACGAAGACGACAGTGAGGTCCGACCCAGCGACCGCCCACGGGTGATCATCCTCGGCAGCGGCCCCAACCGCATCGGGCAGGGCATCGAGTTCGACTACTGCTGCGTGCACGCCTCGTTCTCGCTGCGCGACGCCGGCTTCGAGACCGTCATGGTCAACTGCAACCCCGAGACGGTGAGCACCGACTACGACACCAGTGACCGGCTCTATTTCGAGCCGCTCACGCGCGAGGACGTCCTCAACGTCATCGCCGCCGAGACGGCCGCCGCAGGGGGAGTGCCCCCGAAGGTCATCGTGTCGCTCGGGGGTCAGACGCCGCTGAAGTTGTCCGGTCTCATCCCGGCCGAGCTGATCGCCGGCACGTCACCGGCGTCGATCGACCTTGCAGAGGACCGCGAGAAGTGGAACGCGCTCTGCCACCAACTCCACATCCCGCAGCCTCCCGGCGGCACCGCCACCGACCTCGAGGAGGCGCTGCAGATCGTCGACAGCGTGGGCTTCCCGGTGCTGGTGCGCCCGAGCTACGTCCTCGGTGGCCGCGGCATGCAGATCGTCCACGACCGCAACCACCTGGCACGTGCCATGGCCGAGCTCGCCGGGTTCGGCAGCCTGGGCAAGGAGGGCGGTCTCTCGGCCGAGCGTCCGGTGCTCATCGACCGGTTCCTCGAAGACGCCACCGAGGTCGACGTCGACGCGATCCGCGACCACACCGGCGCGGTCCTCATCGGCGGCGTCATGGAGCACGTCGAGGAGGCCGGTGTTCACTCGGGCGACTCGGCCTGCGCGATCCCGCCGCAGACGCTCCCCAGCTGGGTGGTCGAGGTCATCGAGGCGTACACCCGGGCGATCGCCGCAGCGCTCGATGTGCGGGGCCTCATCAACGTCCAGTACGCAGTCTCGGGCACCACGGTCTACGTCATCGAGGCCAACCCACGGGCCAGTCGCACGGTGCCGTTCGTCGCCAAGGCGACGGGTGTGCCGCTGGCGAAGGTGGCGACTCGGGTCATGCTCGGCGCCACACTCGACGAGTTGCGCACCGAGGGCCTCCTCGTGGATCCGTCCGACCACGGCCACGTCGCGATCAAGGAAGCGGTGCTGCCCTTCAACCGCTTCCCCGACGTCGACACGGCGCTGGGACCGGAGATGCGCTCCACCGGCGAGGTCATGGGGATCGACGCCACCTTCGGCAAGGCGTTCTTCAAGGCGCAGCTCGCGGCGGGCACGGTGCTGCCGTCGAGCGGCACGGTGTTCCTCTCGCTCGCCGACGGCGACAAGCCGGCCGGGCTGGTGGTGGCCAAGCGGCTCCGCGAGCTGGGCCTGGGTATCGCCGCCACGCAGGGCACGGCCGAGTACCTCGAGCGGTTCGATCATGCGGTCGATCTCGTGATCGGCAAGGTCAGCGAGGCGAAGCCCGGCGAGGTCACCGCGGTCGACCTCATCGCGGACGGCAAGATCAGCTTTGTCATCAACACCCCGCAGGGCCGTGGCGGGCGTACCGACGGCGAGCAGATCCGCAAGGCTGCGAACACCAACCGGGTCAGCTCGGTCACCACCGTCGCGGCAGCGCTCGCTGCCGTGCAGGGCATGGCCGAGCAGGCCGGGCGCCAGCTCGCGGTCCGGTCGCTGCAGGAGTTCCACGCACGATGAGGCTGCCGTTCGTGCGGCCCCGTCCGTCGGCCCCGACATCGGCCCCGACGTCGACGGGGTCGCCGACGGTGAATGCTGCCGCTGTCGACCTGCGCGTGCGCATCGGCTCGGTCGAGTTGCCGAGCCCGGTGCTGCTCGCTTCGGGCACTGCGGGGTACGGCGACGAGCTCGCTCCCTACCTCGACCTCGCCGAGCTCGGTGCGGTCGACACCAAGTCGTTGGCGTCGTTCGAGTGGGCGGGCAACCCGCCGCCGAGGCTCAGCCCGGCAGGCATCGGCATGGTTAACGCGGTGGGGCTCCAAGGCCCCGGTGTCGAGCAC
>JBEGOE010000307.1:0-7349 GCA_041182165.1 Actinomycetota bacterium | reverse complement strand
GGGTCGAGGTCGACGCGTGGGCGCATCCGCTGGGCGCGAGCGGGCTCGACCACGTGGTGGTCATGACCTCGTCGATCGAGCGGACCAGCGGCGAGATCGGGCGCATCCCGGGCGAGCCGCTCAAGCGGATCCGCGATGCCGGGCCCGTGCGCCAGGGCTTCCACCGGCTCGGGCCGCTGATCGTCGAGGTCGTCGAGTCCGACCGGGTCGTGGCCGACCATGCCTCGTTCTGGGGCTTCGTGCTGAACGTCGCCGACATCGACGCGGCCTTCGAGCGCCTCGGGCCGGACGTCCTGTCGCCCCCGAAGCAGGCCGTGCAGCCGGGGCGGCGGATCTCGTCGTTCCGTTCGGCAGCCGGGCTCGGCGCGCCGATCGCCCTGATGTCGGTGCGCTGAAGCCCTGCGCCGAGGCCCTTCGCCGATGGGTTCGGGTTCCCCGGGCTCGGGCCCGGCTCAGTCGAAGCCCTGGGACCCGTCGTCGTCCAACGCCCGGAGGTGGGCCTTGCCCTCGGCACAGACCTCGAGCACCTGGCACCACCGGCACGACGTGCCCACCCGCTTCTCGGCCGGACGTGCGTCGACGGTGAGCTCGACATGCCGTTCGATCGCACCCTCGAGGCGCGCGAGTGCGGTCTCGCGGACGCCCTCGGTGACGTCCTCGACGTCGGCCTCGCACGTGTCGAGGTAGTAGGTGACGAGGCGGCGCGGCGGCACCTTGCGGACCACGGTCTCGAGCAGGGCGTAGAACCGGAGGTCGTCGCGGTGGTGGGTGCTGCGCCAGCCGGTCTTGAAGTCGATGATGAGGCGGGTGCTGGTGCGGCCGTCGGGGCGGCCGACGATGAGGTCGGTCTTGCCGCTGAGGACGATGGTGCCCGGCGGCGCCCAGCGCGTGCTGGCCTCGAACAGGGGCATGGCTCGCTGGGGGAGCGGTGGGAAGTCCTGCATGAACCGGGTGACCCGGTCGATCGCGAAGCCGCGCAGCTCTGCCCGGTCGCCCTCGGTGAGGGTGGCCACGAAGTCGCCGCGGTTGCTCGCCTCGTCGGCCAGCCGGGCGAGCGCCTCGTCGACCAGCGCCGACGGCACGGGCTCTCCCTGCCAATGCGCGCCGAGCTCGATCGCCTTGTGGGCGACGAAGCCGCGGGCGATGGCCGGGGTCCAGCGGAAGTCGTCGGGGGTGAGGTGGCGGGCCTCGCAACCGAGCACCTTCGACACCCAGCCCTTGCTGACCCACAGCTTCTCGCCGCCGAGCCGGGCTGACATCGCGCCGACCATGCTGTTGGCGCGGGCGATGAGGTCGTCGACGAAGTCGGCGTCGAACACCAGCGGGTCGCCGTCGCGCTTCAGCTGGTCGAGCAGACGCAGCTGCGTGGGGGTGAGCTCGACCGGTGTGTCCACGCCGCCGACCCTACCGAGGCGGTGTGACACAGCCCGTGGACCCACATCACACCCCTTGCGCATGATGGCCACATGCAGCCGTCCGCCCCCTCGGGAACCACCGTCCACTTCTCACACGCGGCCCGGCTGTTGGCGCGTGAGGCCCGTCGTCGTCAGCTGGTGGCCCCCAGCTACCGGTGCCCGCCGCGGGTCGTCGGCGTGCAGCGCACGCTCCGCCGTCACGCCACTGGCGCGGTGGTGGCGGTGCAGGTGAAAGACCGGCCGTGGGGCGCGGTGGTCGCCGACATGATCGAGGGCGTGGTGGTGGTGAACCGGCTGTCGCCGCCGTTGGCGGATCGGGTGCGCACCGAACTGTGGGAGGCCATCGGTGTCGAGTGGCCGGCCGAACTGGGGAAGGTGGCCTGATGGCCCGGTGTCAGACGGGACGGCCCAGGAAGCAGAGGAACTCGGTCTGCAGATCGGCGCCCTCGGGTGCCTCGGTCTTGGGCCCGAACACGCCGGGCTGGCGGATCATGGCGTCCATCGGCTTCAGGCCCGAGTAGGCGGCCGCCACGATGTCGGCGGGCAGGGTCTCGTCGCCGCCGACGGCGCGGGCGAGGTCCCAGGTGTGCACCAGCAGATCGGTCGCCACGAAGCGGCCGATCAACTGCCCGGCCGGCATCGGCCCGAACGGCCCGGTCACGTTCGCGGTCAGGTCACCGGTGGTCAGCCCGGCGGTGAACGAGTCACGGGCCTCATCCCACGCGGCCACGATGTCCTCGTCGGCCGAGATCTGGCGCGGCTCGCTGCCCGCCAGTGCAGCCCCCAGGCCGAGGAGGTTGTTGCCCACGTGTGTCACGACGTCACGGGCCGTCCAGCCCTCGCACGGTGCCGGGTTCGCCCAGCTGTCGGCAGGTGCGGCCTGCACCCGGGCATCGAAGCCCTGCAGCAGGGAAGTGGTGCGATCGACGATCTCTTGGCTCATGCGCCGGACCGTACACCAGTAGCGTTCCGCACAGGCCCGGGTGGCGGAACTGGCAGACGCGGGGGGCTTAAACCCCCCTTCCCGCGAGGGAGTGCGGGTTCGAACCCCGCCCCGGGCACCGTGTGATGTCGCGAGACATCGAGGACAGTCCGAACCCCCATCAGGGTTCGGACTGTGTGTTTTTCGGGGTCCGGTGAGGCTGCCTGTCGGTCGTCCGGGGCCGTGCTGGCTCTTGTCGGCGCCAACTCCACAGTGTCATCGACAAGCCTGGTCGCGGGAACCCTGCGGGACCGCTGACCGACCGGACGGGCGGCCGCTCGAAGGCAGACGCCGTACGGTGCACCTCAGTGCGTCAACTCGTGTGCTGGGCGAGAAAGTCCAACAGGGCGTCGGGGTGCACGTTGAAGTACTGATAGGCGTCGAAGCGCCGGTCTGTGCCGAAGGGCGTCTCCTGATCGGAGCCAATCCAGACGATGTCATGGTCAGTTGGGGTCGCATCCATGATCTCGACGATGTCGTTCTGTCCCGTGTCTTCATTGAAGGTGTAGATGTCGTCTTTCACCTGGGCGTAGAGAACGGGCACCGTGAGGCTCGGAAGGTATGCCAGTGGGTCTGCGAAGCCGAACCCGTATGTCTCGATCTGGGCCTCGAGCACGTCATCAACGAGGTCGAGGCCGTACACCTTCTCGCGGATGTAGCGGTCAGAGAACTCGTAGGACAGCGTTGGCTGGTTTGCGATCAGGCCCTTGATCTGAGGGTTGGCGAACAACTCGGACTCCTCTTGCCATGCGAGGAAGGTCGCGTTGGCGCCCATGCACTGGCTCAGGAAGACGATCTCGTCATCGCCGAACTCGGCATGGGCCAGGACGTAGCGCAACGAGGCGGACACGTCCTGCCATTCCAGAACCCCGACACCTACCGGTGTCTCGGTGCCGATGGCCGCGGACCCGATCCCACCGTCGCTGTCACCTTGACCCCGGAAGTCGTATGTCACGACGTTGTAGCCGGCGTCGTGCAGGTGTTTGACCATCGGGAGGAACTCAGCCTCGACGCCGTCGAGGCCCTCCTCGGATCCGTACCGCGTCGTGAGGAGCGGATGGTTCACGATCACGGTCTTGTTCGATGTTGCTGCAGCGGGGATCTCCCACGCGCTCAGGCGGACGTCGTCTGCGGTGACGATGTCCACGTTGTCGAAGTCGATGCCGTAGTCGCTGGGATCCTTCGGATTCCCGAGACGCTCGGGAGCGACGCGTAACTCGACGATTCGATCAGCGAGAAACTCATCTCGGATGTTGAACGGGTTGACCAGCGCGACGAAGGCCAACCCGACCACGACCACGCCAACCGCCGCCAACGACCACCTGACGACTCGACGCGCGCGGCCGGGTGGGCGGGGTGCAGCAGTGCCAGCTGGGTCGCCATGACTCTGGTCGGCTTGCGTGGACATGGCTCCTCCAGGAACAACTCCGGGTAGCGGTTCCAGCTACCTGACACTTGTGTTATCAAGTGTCAGGCTACTCGGGTCCTGACGTATCGGCTCGAAAATGTCAGGAGTCACCATGGTGCGTTGTCCATCCTCCGAGCCCCGGGCGCGGCCACAGGCAGCGAGCGCGCCGTCCCTGTCGGCCGGGTAGCGGGCGAGGAGCGCGTACACCCATGGACGCGCCACGCCGTAGGCGCGGGCCACTGCAGACGGAGACCGTCCCTCGAGGGCGACAGCAGTGGGCTCCGATTGTCCTGTCGCAGTTGAAGGGTGCCGTTGCCCCACCTGTCACTCGTACCAGTTGATGGTGGAGCGCATGGCGCGCTCGAAGTCCTCGAACGGCATCGAGGACTTGGCGCCGAGGATCAGGTTCGCATCGGCTCCGACGACTGTACGGAACGGCGCCTCGGGGTCGGTCACTGCGAACGCGATCGCATCGGCGACTGCCTGAGGGTCCGAGGGTCCGCCCGAGTCGAGAGCCGTGAGTGCGGCGCGAAGCGACAACGCCTTGGCCTCGAAGGCGGATCCTTCCCATCCGTCCGGTCGCACGATGTTGGTCCAGAAATCGGTGGTCGGGAAGCGGCCGGGTTCGATCACACGGACACGGATCCCGGCGGGTGAGGCCTCCCAGTACAGGGCTTCCGACATCGCCTCGAGCGCATGCTTCGATGCGGCATACGCGCCCCCGAACGGTGACGTCGCCCATCCGACCACGCTGCTCACGTTGACGACGACGCCGTGACCTCGGGCGCGCCAACTCGGCATCACGGCTCTGATCAGCCGAAGGGGGCCGAGCACGTTGGTGTCGAGTTGGCGATGCATCAACTCGTCGTCGATCGTCTCGATCGCACCCTGCACCTCGAAGCCGGCGTTGTTGACGAGCGCATCGATGTCAGCGGCATCGGACAGCGCCGCGGCGATCGAGTCGGGATCACACACGTCGAGTTGACGCAACTCGATCTCGAGTCCCTCGGCGGTCGCCGCAGCCCGCAAGGCTGCAGCCTTGTCGCGCGATCGCATGGTGGCGATGACGTGGTGCCCCTGTCGGGCCAGCGTGAGCGAGGCGAGTCTCCCGAAGCCACTGTTGCTTCCAGTGATGAGGATGCGCATGGAGTCGGTCCCACTCACTTCGCGGTGACTGCGAGCCCGATTTCGCCCAGCAGGCCGATGCGCTCGGTCTTGTGGCCGTTGACCGGCAGGTTGAGCGTCAGACCGTCGAGGCCGGCGTCCATGCATGCCTGCAGTCGCTCGCCGACCGTGTCCGGATCACCGAACACGAGGATCATCTTGGCCATCTCGGCGACCTCGGAGGGCCAACCCTTGACGGCGGCCAGTTCGGCGAGATCCGCCTCGGCCTCCTCCATCGTCGGGGCGACACACACCATCTGATTCGATGTCACGGCGATCTTGCTGCGGTCGCGACCCAGGCGTTCGCAATGCGCTGCCAGCACGTCGAGTTTCGCCGGGATCGCGTGGACCGGGGTCCCCGACAGGTTCGACTCATCGGCGTACTGGGCGGCCATGCGCAGCGTCTTCTTCTCGCCTGCGCCGCCGATCATGATCGGGATCGTCGACAACGGGGCCGGGACGTTGCATGCCTCGTTGACCTGATAATGCTGTCCGTCGAGGGTGACCCGCTCGCCATTGAGGAGCGGGATGATGATCTGGAGCGCCTCTTCGAGCTTCTCGAAGCGGTCGGTGAACGTACCGAACTCGAAGCCGAGTGATCGGTGTTCGAGTTCGAACCAGCCGGCGCCGATGCCCAGTGTCGCCCGACCGCCCGAGACATGGTCGAGGGCGGTGATCGTCTTCGCGAGGAGCGCCGGGCTGCGGTAGGTGTTCCCGGTGACCAATGCCGACAGGCGGACCGTGTTGGTGTGCTGGGCCAACGCCGACAGCAGCGTGTAGCACTCGAACATCGCCTCGTCAGGTGCGCCGAGTCCGGGGAGTTGATAGAAGTGGTCCATCACCATGAGGCGATCGAACCCGGCGTCCTCGGCTGCTCGCGCTTGGGCGATGAGGTTCCCGAAGACCGCATCACCAGCGATGCCGGGGTAGGTGAAGTTCGGGATCTGATAGCCGAGTCGAGTCATGTGGGCGCTCCAGGGTGCGAGTCAGGAATGTGGGGCTGACAAAGGTGACCAAAAGTGTCAGTAGCTGCAGACTGACAGATTCGTGTGTATGTGTCAACATTGACGGATGGCCACACACCAATGGTCCGATGACCAGGGAGAGGAGCGCGGCGGCCCGCAGCGCCGTGTCATCCATGCTGCGGCGATTGCCCAGTTCTCCGAGCGTGGATTCGCTGCGACGTCGATGGCTGACATCGCCGATGCGGCCGGGATGTCACGCCCCGCCCTCTATCAATACTTCCGGAACAAGAGGGACATCTTCGCGTCGGCCTTCGTGGCTCTCTTCGACGATCACGTCGACAGTGCCCTCCAGGCGCTGAAGAGTGACGGTACCAACGCTCGACGTCTCGAGGGCTTCCTCCAACGCTTCGAAGGCGACCTCTGGGAGTTGATGGCGGCCTCGGAACACTCCGAGGAGATCATGAGCGCCAAGACAGCGGACACCACCGAGGAGATCCAACGAGTCATTGCGCGACTTCGGGGCGGGCTCGCTGCATTTCTCGCTGAGGCGTATCCCGGTCGCAGCCGGGCGGCGAAGGATCGACGGGCAGAGTGGGCTGAAATCCTCGAGCTCTCGCCGAAAGGCTTCAAGTTCGACACGCCGAGCGTGGCCGATTACCGCCGACGTTTGACGGCGCTCGCCCGGGGGGTTGCCGCCGACATGGAAGCGTGACGGCTCGCCGCTGCTCGGTCGATGCATTGGGCTCGTGGTGCCGATGTGCGCATGCGGCAGGTCAAGCCGTGTGCACATGTTGTGCACGGGACCGGAGCGCACTGGCGGGACTGGTGGGCGCCAGACCGACTGAACTCCCGACGTGGGATGATGCGACTCCGGGAGACACCGCTGGGACTGCTGACAACAACCTCAGCGAACTTGGACCCCTCTGCGACGAGCGTGGAGTGTCGGTTCGAACCCCACCCCGGGCACTGGGCGTGAACTCGGCTGACGCGTTCTCGTCGGCCCAGTGGATCAGCGGTGAGCGTTGATGGCGGCCGGCAAGACCTGTGCGGCGATGGACGCCGCGGTCGCGGTGCCGCCGGCGATGGCGAGCGCCAGCGGATCGAGCGGGGTACACCCGAAGAGCTGGCTGAGCCCGGGAGTCTGCACGACACCGATGAGTACGGCTGCTGAGCCGAACCCGGCAAGGAGGACCAGAGGGTCTCGTGCGGAGGTCATCACGGTCTGTCCGAGTTGGGTACCGACGGTCGTCACCAGCGCGGTCGTGCTCGCCCGACGTGGGGTGATCAACGGCCCGGTCATCGCCCAGCCGGCGGTGGTCGCGATCGTCGTGGCGGCTGCCCTCCATGCGATCGCGTGGTCGAGGGCTGATGCCAGCGACGTGTCGGGCCCCTCGTCGAGGAGTTGCTCGGCGGTG
>JBEGOE010000306.1:0-3161 GCA_041182165.1 Actinomycetota bacterium | reverse complement strand
CACAGCCCGATCGACTCCACACCGAGCCCGAGCCGATTCTCGCGTCGAACCATCCTGCGTCTGCCCGGTCCGTCTCTGCCACGCCTCTCCGTCGGTGACGTCGTCGCGACCTGGGTCGCGGGGCCTGCGATCGCCGCAAGCCGGCTGGTGACGGACCCCTCGGGCGTCATCCGTACCGTGACCGCGCCTGCTCGTGCTGGCATCGGACTCGCATCCAAGGTTCCTGCGGCCGCTCGGGCGATGACCGAACCTGCGAAGGTGATGACCGGGATGGCGATGCACCCAGCGCGATCTCTCGAGGTGCTGGTCCGGCACCACGAACGGCGGGTGGTCAGCACTCCGCAGCGTCTGCACGTCGAGCTCCGCCCCACCGCCGCGACGACGGAGACCGCGCGGGCCGAGATCGATCGGCGGGTCGCTGCCAGCGTCGAGACCATCCCCGGGGTTCGTTGGGCGCAGGTACGTGAACCGTTCCATCGTCTGGTCGTCCAGCTGGAGGAAGGTGCGGTCGCCGACGAGGTGTCGACATCGGTCTCCGAGGCTCTCGACGAGTTCGAGGAACGCAAAGGGCTCTCCGATGTCCACTTCGCGGAAAGGGATCACCCCGCCGACGAGGCGCCGATCGCCCGCGATCTGTTCGGCATCGGAGCAGACCTGGTGGGCATCACGCTCGGCAGCGCGCTGCAGACGCTGCGGTTGCGCCCACCCCCGTTCGAGATCGATCTTGCCGCCGTGCTCAACGTCGCCGACCAGATGCTGCCGGTGCGCCGTGGGATCGAGCGGCGGCTCGGGGCACCGTTCACCGAGGTGACGATCGGGTTCGCGAACGCGATCGTGCAGGGTGCCGTCCAGGGCCCGCTGGGGCCGATGGTCGACCTCGGACGCCGTGTGCTGATCCTTCGCGAGCTCGACGGCCGTCGAGCGGCCTGGCTCGACCGTGAGCCCGAGCTCTTCGGTCAGCCGGCGACGGAGCGCGTGTCGCTCGTTCGTCCGGCCCGACCGGTTCCGGTACCCGATGGTGCGATCGAACGGTACGAGCGCGCGGCGATGGTGGCGGCGGTGGGTGGGGGCGGGCTCACATTGCTCTGGTCGCGACGTCTCGAGCGGGCGGCATCGATGGTGCAGGCGACGTTGCCGAAGGCGGCCAGACTCGGCCGCGAGGGGTTCGTGCGAGAGTTGGGACGCCATCTCGCCGACCGAGGCGTGATCAGCGTCGACACCGAGGCGCTCGGTCTCCTCGATCGCGTCGACTGCCTCGCCGTCGGGGCCGATCTGCTCGGGCCCGGCGGTGTCGATCTGGTGGGGTTGGTGGCCGCTGCGCAACGAGGCGACGTGCAGGTGCTCGTCGAAGTCGGCGACGACCAGCACGTTCCTGCGGGCGCCGATGGCGTGCGACTCGGCACGCTCGCCTCCAGCATCGTCGATGCCCAGTCGGAGGGCCACGTGGTCGCCCTCGCCACGGCCGGCCTCGGCGCAGGCTCGCTCGTCGCCGACGTCTCGCTGGGGCTCGTCGTCCCCGGTCTGCAGGTTCCATGGGGTGCCCACCTTCTCGGCACCGACGATCCGGCCGACGTGATCCTGCTGCTCGAGGCGATCCTCCAGGCGCGACAGGTGACCAGGGAGAGCGTGCGGATGGCGGCGGTCGGTGCCGGTGGCGCCGCGATCGTGGCCCTCGGTAGCGTCGTACCGGGACGGTTCCAGCGGGCACCATCGGTGGTGAGCCTGGCGTCGGCGTTGTCACTCGTCAACGGTCTCCGGCACGCCTACGACATCGCCCGACGGCCGCTTCCGGTCCGCGTCGACCCGACACCCTGGCATGCTCTCGACCCTGAGGTGGTGCTCGATCGGTTGGGTACCAGCCGCTCGGGGTTGTCGTCGCATGCGGCTGCCGCCCGATTCACGCCGAAGCGCCCACCCCCACCGCTCCCTGTCGCGTTCGGCCGAGCCGTCGGCGACGAGTTCGTCAACCCGCTCACACCGGTGCTCGCCGGCGGCGCAGTACTGTCGATCATGGTCGGGTCCGTGGTCGACGCGGCGCTCGTGGGTAGCGTCGTGCTCGTCAATGCCGTCGTCGGCGGCGTCCAGAACCTCAGGAGCCAGCGCGCCATCCAGGCGCTGTCTCGGACACGGCCCAGTCAGATCACCGTCGTCCGGGACGGCGGCCGGCACGAGCTGCTCCACGACCTGCTCGTCCAAGGCGACATCATCCAGCTCCGGGCCGGACAGTCCGTGCCGGCCGATTGCCGCATCATCGCCTCGTCGTCGCTCGAGGTCGACGAGTCGGCCCTCACCGGGGAGTCCGTCCCCGTCCCGAAGGGGCCGGCGCCCGTCGACGCAGCGGTGCTCGCCGAGCGTTCCTCGATGCTGTACGAGAGTTCCTGGATCGCCGCCGGCGATGTGACCGCCGTGGTCATCGCGTCAGGCGACGACACCGAAGCCCGGCGGGCCGTGCTGATCGCAGACAAGCCTCCGGCATCGGGCGTCGAGGCGAGGTTGCGCTCGTGGACCGGCCGCATGATTCCGATCGCACTGCTCGGTGGCGGGGCGGTCATCGTGAACGGCATCGTCAGGGGACGCCCCATGCGCGAGACCTTTGGCGCGGGCACCAGCCTCGCCGTCGCCGCAGTGCCCGAAGGGCTCCCGCTCCTGTCGACGGTCGCCCAGCTCGCTGCTGCCCGACGTCTCTCGTGCCGCAATGTGCTCGTGCGCAACGCCCGTGCGATCGAAGCCCTCGGACGGGTCGACGTGCTGTGTGCCGACAAGACCGGCACACTCACCGAAGGCCGCATCGCGCTGCGCCTCGTGTCCGACGGGGTGGACGAGGCCGCCGGCGGTGACCTGCCACCGGCCCTGCGGGCCGTGCTGGCGACCGCGGTCCGGGCGACCCCGCTGGTCGACGACCCCACCGATCTGGCGCACCCGACCGACCGTGCAGTCGCTCGGGGTGGTCAGGCAAACGGCGCTGTGCCCGAATGGGCTCCCGACGGCGAGCTCGCGTTCGAACCCGGCCGCGGGTTCCATGCCACTGCCGGGTTGGTGGGCACTCGACGCGTGCTCGCAGTCAAGGGGGCCCCGGAGACCGTGCTCCCGAAGTGCTCCACGTGGCGGCACCATGGCCGAACAGGCAAGCTCACACCGGCGGCGCGCGCTCAGATCGACGA
>JBEGOE010000305.1:0-7088 GCA_041182165.1 Actinomycetota bacterium | reverse complement strand
GCTGCGCACGTTGGCCGACGCACTGGGGCTGCGCGACCGGTTGCACGAGGGGGCTCGAGTCCCCGGCATCGGCGCCGGGTTCATCGGCCGCGTGGCCGCGGCGACGGCGCGTGCCCGGGGTTGTGTGGTCCCGGTGCTCGAGGGTGCGCCGGCGCCGCTGGCGCGTGCGTTGGGTGCGCCGATGGGCGAGGCCGTGGCGTCGGTGCACGCGCGCCACGACGTCGAGTTGCGCTGCGGTGTGCAGGTGGCCGCCATCGAGGGTGCCGAGGGCAGGGTGGTGGGCGTTCGTCTGGTGGATGGCTCGCTCATCGGCAGCGATGTCGTGCTGGTGGGCATCGGGGTCGCGCCGGCCACCGAGTGGTTGGCGTCGAGTGGCCTCACGCTGCACGACGGCATCGTGTGCGACGAGACGCTGTTCACCGGCGCGCCGGGTGTGTACGCCGCGGGCGACTGCGCCCGCTGGCACAACCGCCTGTTCGACCCGCACGACGACGCGGTCATGCGCGTCGAGCACTGGACGAACGCCGCCGAGCAGGGCGCGGCTGCGGCGAAGAACCTGCTGGCCGCGACGTCGGGTGCCGAGCCGACGCCGTACGAGTCGGTGCCGTTCTTCTGGAGCGATCAATTCGACAGCCGCATCCAGTTCGTCGGCCGTCCGCACGGCGACGACGAGGTGCACGTGTTCGCCGGTTCGACCGACGGCGCGTTCGCCGCCCTCTACGGCTGGCAGGGCCGCCTGCGTGGCGTGCTGGGTGTCAGCATGCCGAAGATGGTGATGCCCTTCCGTGCGCTGCTGGCTGCTCGCGCCACGTGGGACGAGGCGCTCGCCAAGGCCGCCGCGCTCACTGCCTAGCCCGTGCCAACCGCCGCCCGCGCCGGCCCTGACCTCACCGTTTGGAGGGTTTCGGCTCGCCGGGGGGCGAAAACTCCGCAAACGCGGGGTGAGTAGGCTGGCGGGCATGTCGCATCTGTCGAACGTCGGTTACCGGGTGACGCAGCTCGAGGTCGCCAGTGGCAGCGGGTGCTGGGTCACTGCGACGGACGGTACGGAGTACCTCGACTTCGCGGCCGGCATCGCCGTCAACTCCACCGGCCACGCGCATCCGAAGGTCGCAGCCGCCATCGCCGCACAGGCGCAGCGGTTCATCCACGCCCAGGTGAACGTGTTCCGTCACGACCTGCTCGAGCCGCTGGCGGCGAAGCTCGCCGAGATCACACCGCCCAGCATCGACACCTTCTTCTTCGCGAACTCCGGCGCCGAGATCACCGAGGCCGCCGTGAAGCTGGCCAAGCAGGCCACGAAGCGACCGAACATCATCGTGTTCAACGGCAGCTTCCACGGCCGCACCCACCTCGCGATGGCGATGACGACGTCGAAGACGGTCTACCGCGCCGGCCACGCACCCCTGCCGTCGGGCATCTTCCCCGCCCCGTTCCCCGACCCACTCGCACCCGACCAGGACGCCGAGGTGGCCCGCTGCCTCGCCGGGTTCGACCACCTGCTCAAGACGATGACGGCGCCCGACGAGACGGCGGCGGCGATCATGGAACCGGTGCTCGGTGAGGGTGGCTACATCCCTGCGCCGCCCGCCTTCATCCACGGTGTCGTCGAGCGCTGCCGTGCGCACGGCATCCTCTTCATCGCCGACGAGGTCCAGAGCGGCTTCGGCCGCACCGGCACGATGTTCGCGGTCGACCAGTACGGCATCGACCCCGACATCATCTGCATGGCCAAGGGCATCGCCAGCGGCTTCCCGTTCGCGGCGCTCGGCACCCGCCGCGAGCTCGACGACCGCTGGCCGGTCGGCAGCCACGGTGGTACGTACGGTGGTAACCCGTTGGGCTGCGCTGCATCGCTGGCCACCATCGAGCTGATGCAGGACCCGGCGTTCCTCGTCAACGTCGTCGCCCGCGGCGAGCAACTGCGGGCGGGTCTGCGCCAACTGCAGGCCGAGCACGACGCCATCGTGCAGGTGCGCGGCCTCGGGCTGATGACGGCCGTCGAGCTGAACGATCCTGCACGGGTGTCTGCGGTCCTCGCCCATGCGCTCACCGAGGGCCACGTGGTGCTCATGAACGCCGGCACGTACGGCACGTCGGTGCGGTGGATGCCGCCGCTGGTGGTGAACGAGCACGAGATCGACCTCGGGCTCGCTGCGTTCGCTGCCGGGCTGAAGGCCACGGCCTAGGGCCGATGCCGCGCCTCGACGCCGAGCGCATCGGCCTGCTCCGTCGGCTCAGCGCGACGACGTCGACGATCACCCGGCGCATCGACGCCGACCTCGTCGACGAGTTCGACCTTCCGCTCGCATGGTTCGAGGTGATGGCGTCGCTGGCACGACATGGTGGCGCGATGCGCGTGAGCGAGTTGTGCGTCGACCTCGACGAGATCCCGTCGAGCCTGTCGCGACGCCTCGACCGCATGGAGGAGCAGGGCTTGGTCGAACGCGAAGCGACGCCCGCCACCAGCGGCACCACCACCAGCGATCGGCGTGCGGTCACCGTGACGCTCACCAAGGCGGGCCGTGCGTTCTGGCGAGACGCGAACGTCGTCTACCGCCGCGCGGTGCAGCGCCACTTCGCGCAGGTGGTCACCGACAGCGACATCACCGCCCTCCACCGATTGCTGAGCAAGCTCGACCCCTGAACCCCCACGAACTCTGGCACCACAGCGGGGTTCAGGCCCGATGTGGTGCCGTAGGTCGTGGGGGTTGGGGTGTCAGTCGAGGCCGGCGTACATCGACTCGATCTCGGTGGCGTAGCGGGCGTTCACGCCGCGGCGCTTGAGCTTCGAGGTGGGGGTGAGCATGTCGCTGTCGGGCATCCACTCCTCGCCGACGAGGACGAACTTCTTGATCTGCTCGACCTGGGCGAACTGCTCGTTCACCTTGTCGACACCGGCCTGCACCTCGGCGATGACGGCGGGGTCGGCGGCGAGCTCGGTGGGCGTGGCGCCCTCGCGGCCGTGGGTGCGGGCCCACGTTGCGGCGGCCTCGGGATCGAGAACGAGGATCGCCGAGCAGAACTTGCGGGCGTCGCCGATGGCGGCGGCCTGGCCGATGAGCGGGATCGTCTTCAGGGCGGCCTCGAGGTTGGCCGGGCTGATGTTCTTGCCGCCGGAGGTGATGATCAACTCCTTCTTGCGGTCGACGATGCGGAGGTAGCCGTCGGCGTCGATCTCGCCGATGTCGCCGCTGTGCAGCCACCCGTCGATGAGCGTCTCGGCCGTCTTGTCGGGCTGCTTGAGGTAGCCCTGGAACACGTTGCCGCCGCGGGCGAGCACCTCGCCGTCGCCGCCGAGCACGATCTCGCAGCCGGGGATCTGCTGTCCGACCGAGCCGGGCCGGTTGGCCTTGGGGCTCCAGTTCATCGGGCCGCTCGACTCGCTCATGCCGTAGATCTCGCTGAGCGGCACGCCGATCGCGTTGTACCACTCGAGCACCTCACGCGGGATGGGTGCGGCGCCGGTGACACCGACCTCGAGCGCGTCGAGGCCGACCAGGCCGCGCACGTTCCCGAAGGCGACCGCATCGAGGAACGCCCACGTGTCGAGCTGCTCCTGGGTGGCGGTGCCGTCGCGCTCGGCCTGCTTGATGGCGAGGGCGGCAGTGAGGCCCTCGTCGAACTTGGCCTTGCTCTCGGGGTTCATCGACAGCGCCGCGTTGACGCCGTTGTAGATCTTCTCCCACACGCGCGGGACACCGAACAGGATCTGCGGACGGACCTCCTTGAGGTACGTCGAGAGCTGGGCGGCGTCGGGGCAGCAGTAGACGCTGTAGCCGAGGATGATCCCCTGGTAGAGGCTCATCATCCGCTCGGCGATGTGCGCCATCGGCAGGTAGCTGACCGTGCGCTTGCCGACGAACGAGTCGAAGTCGATGCAGCGGCGGAGCGACTCGACGGTGTAGACGACGTTGTATTGGCTGATCATGACGCCCTTGGGCGGGCCGGTCGTGCCGCTGGTGTAGATGAGGGTCGCGATGTCGTCGGGCGACGTCTCGGCAGCCAGCTGCGTCAGGTCGGCCGAGCCATGGCCGTACAGGTCGGACGCGGGGCGGACGGAGGCGTCGGACGACTCGGCCGGCTCGATCACGAACACGTGGCGCAGCTCGGGCAGTTGGTCGCGCACCTCGAGCAGCTTGGCGAGGAACCCGGCGTCCTCGACGATCGCGATGCGGGCCTCGGCGTGGTGCGAGAGGTACTGGATCTCCTCGGGGGACGAGGAGTTGTAGATGCTGACCGGTGTGGCGCGCACGAACTGTGCGGCCAGGTCGAGCCAGTGGAAGTCGGGCCGGTTGCGCATCATCAGCAGCACGCGCTCGCCCGGGGCCACGCCCGTGGCGAGCAGGCCCGCAGCGGCGATGGCCACCTGGTCGCGCAGTTGCGACGACGTCCATGTGTTCCACTGGCCGGCGCCGTCACCCGACATCGAGTGGAGCGCTGGCAGGTCGGGGTGCTGCGCCACGAGTTCGAGGAACCGGCGCGGGGCGGTCTGGCCGCTCACCACGGCGTCGAGTGCGGCAATCGAGTTGTCCTGTTCAGCCATCGGATGATTCTCGCGCGTGTCCGTGGACACGGCCACCCGTTCGTGAGATCGGCTCCGGTTTGGGTTCGATCAGTTGCAGGCAGCAAACTTCGTGTGTTCGCAATGGCGCAGTGTGCGCCGGTACACCGAGGAGCCCCATGACCACTGCAGTCATCGTCGATGCCGTCCGTACCCCGCTCGGCCGCCGCAACGGCAAGCTCAAGGACTGGCATCCCGTCGATCTCGCCGCTGAGACCCTGAAGGCCCTCGTCGACCGCACCGGCATCGACCCGGCGCTCGTCGAGGACGTCATCATGGGCTGCGTCATGCAGGTCGGCGAGCAGGGCGTCAACGTCGGCCGCAACGCGGTCCTCGCCGCCGGCTGGCCCGACGACGTGCCCGGCACCACCATCGACCGCCAGTGCGGTTCGAGCCAGCAGTCGGCGCACTTCGCCGCGCAGGGCGTCATCGCCGGCGCGTACGACGTGGTCGTCGCCGCTGGCATCGAGGTCATGACCCGGGTGCCGATGGGCTCGTCGATGGCCGACGGCAAGTTCGGCTTTCCGTTCGGCCCGGGCGTCAGCGCCCGCTACGCACCCGAGGGCGGCCTCGTGCCGCAGGGCATCTCGGCCGAGCTCATCGCCGACAAGTGGGGCATCACCCGCGACGACATGGACGCTTTCGGTGTCCGTTCGCAGGCGTTCGCTGCCCGGGCCACCGCCGAGGGTCGCTTCCAGCGCGAGATCCTGCCGGTGCTGGGCGCCGACGGGACGTTGATGACCCAGGACGAGGGTCTGCGCGACACCACGATGGAGTCGCTCGCCAAGCTGAAGCCCGCCTTCCGTCCCGAGGAGGAGGGTGGCCGCGTCACCGCCGGCAACTCGTCGCAGATCACCGACGGCGCCTCCGCGATCCTCATCATGAGCGAGGAGCGGGCCAAGCAGCTCGGCCTCACGCCTCGCGCCCGCTTCGTCAACTTCAGCCTCGCCGGTGACGACCCGCGGATGATGCTGACCGCACCCATCCCGGCCACGCACAAGGTGCTCGCCCGTGCGGGCCTCACCATCGACGACATCGATCTCGTCGAGATCAACGAGGCGTTCGCCTCGGTCGTGCTGGCGTGGGAGAAGGAACTCCACCCCGACATGAGCAAGGTGAACGTGAACGGCGGCGCGATCGCCCTGGGTCACCCACTCGGCGCATCGGGCGCCCGCCTCATGACCACGCTGCTGAACGAGCTCGAGCGCACCGGCGGCCGTTACGGCCTGCAGACGATGTGCGAGGGCGGCGGCATGGCCAACGCCACCATCATCGAGCGCCTCGGCTGACCACTTCGACCCGCCGCGATCGGGCGATGAGGGGCCGTACGCCCCTCGCCGCTCAGCGCACGGTTGGATAGGCTTGTCCACATGCCAGCGTTCTCAACCGTCATTTGGGTTGGTGCGGGGGTGCTGATGGGCGTCGTCCTGTGGAAAAGCGGCATCGGCATGCTGCGGAGCATGACGACCCCCCTGCCGCCGCCTCCACCGGCCGGAGAGCTGCGCAGGGTGAACGTGCGGTATCGCTGCAGTGTCTGCGGTCTGGAGATCAAGTTGACACTCGCTCCCGACGAGGATCCACCGCCCCCGAAGCACTGTCTCGAGGACATGGACATGGTGGCCCCGATCTACGACTGAGGCCCCGACGCTGTCCACAGCCTGTGGACAAGGTTGTGTCGAATTACATGTTTGAAACTCATCACTCCCACTTCGTGGCGACCCAGAGACCGCCGAGCAGGAATGCGAGGCCGAAGAGCACTGGCAGGTTCGAGTCGGTCCAGACGAGGTAGCGCAGCATGATCACCAGTGCGCCGAGGCCGAGCAGCACGAACATGAGGATCGGCACCCACCGGGGACTCTCGATCATCTGTCGCGACACCGGCGGGGTGTAGCGGGTGGACGCTTCGACATCGGACGGGCTGCGACCGTGTGAATGCTCGTGGCCGTGACTGGCCAGTCGAGGGGTGTCGCCGGGGCGGGTGCCCTTGGGAGTCACCCGGCCGGTCGTCTTTCTCTTGGGAGGAGCCACGACGGGCGAGTCTACGCTGTTCCGATGCCCGGCCCACGTGTGCTCGTGATCGACAGCTACGACAGCTTTGTCTACAACCTCGTGCAGTACCTGGGTGAGCTCGGCGCTGACCCGATCGTCGTGCGCAACGACGAGCTGACGGTCGACGAGGCACTGGCGCTCGAGCCCGACGCCGTGCTGCTGTCGCCGGGGCCCGGCCGACCCGAGGACGCCGGCGTCATCTGCGTCGCGATCCCGGCGTTCGCCGAGCGGGGAACGCCCGTGCTGGGCGTGTGCCTCGGCCATCAGGCGATCGGCCACGCGTACGGGGCGACCGTCGAGCGGGCGCCGCACCTGATGCACGGCAAGACCTCGCCGATCCTGCATCACGGCACCGGTGTGTTCGAGGGTCTGCCCTCGCCGCTGACCGCCACCCGCTACCACAGCCTGGTGGTGGCGCCGGCGACCGTGCCGGACTGCCTCGAGGTGACCGCCACCACCGACGACGGGATCATCA
>JBEGOE010000304.1:0-6436 GCA_041182165.1 Actinomycetota bacterium | reverse complement strand
GCTGCGACCGCAGGTGGGGCAGGCGCTCAGCGCCCGCAACCTCACCCGCATCCTGGCCGACTCGGCGATCGTTGCCAGCCATCGCCTCGGCGACTCGCGCGTGCAGGACGCGTACTCGCTGCGCTGCACCCCTCAGGTGCACGGCGCGGCGCTCGACACCATGGCGCACGCCCGCACCATCGTCGGCCGCGAGCTCGACGCTGCGATCGACAACCCGATGATCCTGCCCGACGGTCGTGTCGAGAGCTGCGGCAACTTCCACGGCGCACCGGTCGCGTTCGTCGCCGACTTCCTCGCGATCGCCACCAGCGAGCTCGGCTCGATCAGCGAGCGTCGCACCGACCGGATGCTCGACACCGCCCGCTCGCACGGCTTGCCGCCGTTCCTCACTCCCGATGCCGGGGTGAACAGCGGGCTGATGATCGCCCACTACACCCAGGCCGCCATGGCGTTGGAGAACCAACGCCTCGCCGTGCCGGCGTCGACACAGTCGCTGCCCACCAGCGCGATGCAGGAGGACCACGTGTCGAACGGGTGGGCCGCGGCCCGCAAGCTCCGCCGATCGGTCGACAACCTTCGGCGCATCCTCGCCGTCGAGCTCGTGTCGGCAGCCGCTGCGGTCGACCTGCGTGCGCCACTGTCGCCCTCACCCGCCACGGGCGCGGCGATCGACGTGCTGCGCGGCCATGTCGGCGGCCCCGGGCCCGATCGGTGGCTGTCACCCGACCTGCGCGCCGCCGAGCAGTTGCTCGCCGACGGGTCGGTGCTCGCCGCCGTCGAATCCGCCATCGGAACACTGGAGGTCATGTAGATGTCAGGCCCACGCCCCGTCCGAGCCGCCCGCGGCACCGAGCTCTCGTGCCTCGGGTGGCCGCAGGAGGCAGCGCACCGCATGCTGCACAACAACCTCGACCCCGAGGTGGCCGAACGTCCTGACGACCTCGTGGTCTACGGCGGCACCGGCAGGGCGGCCCGTAGCTGGGACGCCTTCGATGCCATGGCCCGCACGCTCACCACGCTGAAGGCCGACGAGACGATGCTCGTGCAGTCGGGCAAGCCGGTGGGCGTCTTCCGCACTCACGAGTGGGCGCCCCGCGTGCTGCTCGCCAACTCGAACCTCGTGCCGCAGTGGGGCAACTGGGACGAGTTCCGCCGCCTCGAGGCGTTGGGCCTCACGATGTACGGGCAGATGACGGCGGGCTCGTGGATCTACATCGGCACGCAGGGCATCCTCCAGGGCACCTACGAGTGCTTCGCCGAGATCGGCCGCAAGCGCTTCTCGGGCCCCGGATACGACGGCACGCTCGCCGGCACCATCACCCTCACCGCCGGTCTCGGTGGCATGGGCGGCGCGCAACCCCTCGCCGTCACCATGAACGGCGGCGTCGCGCTGTGCATCGAGGTCGACCGCTGGCGCGCCGAGCGCCGGGTCGAGCACCGCTACCTCGACGAGATCGCCGACTCGGTCGAGGACGCCGTCGCCCGTTGCGTGCGCGCCCGCGACGAGCGCAGGGCGCTGTCGGTCGGCCTCGTCGGCAATGCCGCGGTGCTCGTGCCGCAGCTGCTCGAGATGGACTTCCCGGCCGACATCGTGACCGACCAGACCAGCGCCCACGACCCGCTCAGCTACGTGCCGGCCGACCTCACCCCCGAGGCGACCGCCGAGATGGCACGGACGAACCCGCAGGAGCTGATCCGCCGGTCGCGCGAGAGCATGGCGGCGCACTGTCGCGCCATGGTCGGCTTCCTCGACAAGGGAAGCGAGGTGTTCGACTACGGCAACAGCCTCCGCACCGAAGCACAGCTCGGCGGGTTCGAGCGTGCCTTCGACTACCCGGGCTTCCTGCCCGCCTACATCCGGCCGCTGTTCTGCGAGGGCAAGGGGCCGTTCCGCTGGGTGGCACTGTCGGGCGACCCCGCCGACATCGCCGCCACCGACCGAGCGGTGCTCGAGGAGTTCCCCGACGACGAGGGCCTGCGCCGCTGGATCACGCTTGCCCAGGATCGTGTGGCATTCCAGGGCCTGCCCGCCCGCATCTGCTGGCTCGGTTACGGCGAGCGGCACCGCCTCGGCCTGCGGTTCAACGAGATGGTGCGCCGTGGCGAGCTGCAGGCGCCGATCGTGATCGGTCGCGACCACCTCGACTCCGGCTCGGTCGCCTCGCCCTACCGCGAGACCGAGTCGATGCTCGACGGCAGCGACGCGATCGCCGACTGGCCGTTGCTGAACGCGCTGGTGAACACCAGCAGCGGCGCCACGTGGGTGAGCATCCACCACGGCGGTGGCGTCGGTATCGGCCGCTCGATCCATGCCGGCATGGTGTGCCTCGCCGACGGCACCGACCTCGCCGCCGAGAAGCTGTCACGCGTGCTGGTCAGCGACCCGGGCATGGGCGTCATCCGCCACGCCGACGCCGGGTACGAGCGGGCCAACGAGGTCGCCGCCGAGCGTGGCGTGCGCATCCCCATGACCGAGGGTCCCGCCTGATGCACGTCGAGGGCGACTTCTGGCGAGACGGCGCGGTGTGCGTGCGCGGCGCGTTCACACCCGACCAGATCGATCAGGCCCGCGTCGCGATCGATGCCGTGCTGGCCGACCTCTCGCCGTTCGCCAAACGGGCCAGCGCCGACGACGACGGGGCGTTCGTCGAGGACTTCTGCAACTGGCAGCGGATCCCGGCGATGGAGGCCTTCATCCGCACGTCGCCCGCAGCAGCGATCGCCGGCGAGTTGATGGGCGCCACCCGGGTGCGCCTCTACCACGACCACGTGCTCGTGAAGGAGCCCGGCACCCGCCAGCGCACGCCGTGGCACCAGGACATCCCGTACTACGACGTCGACGGCCGCCAGAACATCAGCATGTGGTGCCCGGTCGATCCGGTCAGCCGGGCCTCGACGCTCGAACTGGTGGCCGGCACGCACCTCGGACCGTGGTACATGCCGCGGTCGTTCCTCGACGGCCAGGCGAAGTGGTTCCCCGACGGCTCGCTCGCCGAGCTGCCCGACATCGCCGCCGACCCCGATCGGTTCCGCATCATCGGCTGGGAGCTCGAGCCCGGCGATGCGGTCTTCTTTCACATGCTCACGCTGCACGGCTCGGCCGGGGTGCAGGGCTTGAACCGGCGGCGTGTGCTGTCGGTGCGGTTCCTCGGTGACGACATGGTGCACGCGCCGCGGCAGTGGGTCACCTCGCCGCCGTTCCCGGGCCTCGAGGACGAGCTGCCGGCGGGGGCACCGCTCGACCACCCCCTGTTCCCCGTGCTCTGGGAAGCTGGGGCATGACGCTCGACGACACCGACTGGCAGCAGCTCAGCGCCCGCGCGTCGCTGGCCTCGCACCAGCTGATCGGCTGGATCTTCTGGGACCCGGGCGCCATCGCCCGCTATGCCGCGCTCGGGGTGCCGAACGGCACCGGCTACTACATCGCCAGCCGTGCAGCGCCGCTCGCACCGGCTGGCGACAACGCCGTCATCGCCGCGTTCTACTCGATCAGCCCCGTGTTCATCCGCTTCTCGCTCGGCCTCGCCCGCACGCACACCACCTTCGCCGACGCCTACCGCGTTCGGAACGAAGCAGTGGCCGAGGGCTTGCACACCTGGGCACCCGAGATCTGCGATGCGCTCGGCTCGATGACGCCCGCGCTGTGGGACGCGGTCGATGCATTGCCGCTCGACGGCCGGGTGCTGTTCGCCACCCACGCCGAATGGCCACGGCACGACGACGACCCGCCCGTGTCGGCATGGCTCGCCCTCAACTGCATCCGCGAGTGGCGCGGCGACACGCACTTCGCCCTGCTCGCTGCGCACGACATCACCGGCGTGCAGGCGGGCCTGCTGCACGACGCATGGATGGGGTACCCGGGGGAGTGGATCCCGCGCACCCGCGGCGCCGACGACGCTGCGCTCGCCGAGGCCATGGCCGGGCTCACCGCACGTGGCCTGGCCGACGGAACTCGGGTCAACGACGCGGGCGTGGCGCTGCGCCACGACCTCGAGCTGGAGACCGATCGCGCCTGCGAGCGGGCGTGGCGCCACCTCGGCCCCGAGCGGACGCAGGCGCTCTGCGACCTCGTCACACCGGTGGCACCACGGCTGATGCAGCGCATCGACGAGACCGCCGGGCCCGACTGGATGCCGGCAGCGCGACCACGGAGGCCACGGCCATGACCGTACGGCCCATCGTCACCGTCGGGCACCCGGTGCTGCGCGAACGAGCACGCGACCTCACCCTCGACGAGCTCGCCTCCGCAGAGGTCCAGTCGTTCATCGACGACCTCGTCGACACCATGCGCCACGCCAACGGGGCCGGCCTGGCGGCGAACCAGGTGGGCGCGCCGATCCGCATCGCCGCCATCGAGGTGAACGACAACCCGCGCTACCCCTACAAGCCGCGCATCCCGCTGACGATCGTGGTGAACCCGATCATCGAGCCGGTCGACGACGAACTGGTCGAGCTCAACGAGGGCTGCCTGTCGGTGCCCAACTTGCGCGGCAACGTCCACCGCAGCGTCACGGTGCGGGTGCGCTACCTCGACCGCCACGGCGTGGCGCACGACGAGGTGAAGCGCGGCCTCACGGCCGGCACGTTCCAGCACGAGTGCGACCATCTCGACGGCGTGCTGTTCCTCGACCGGGTCACCGACCCAACCACCTTCACGACGTGGGAGCAGTTCGAGCGGTTCCACCGAGCGGCGTTCGTCGAGCGGATCACCGCATTCATCGAGCGGGTGGGCTCCTGAGCACGTACCACTGCGAGCTGGCGTGGCTCGGCGGTGACACCGCCGTGGCCGACGTGCTCGTCGAGGTCGATGGCGACCGCATCGTCACCGTCACCCCGGGCATGCCCGCACCGAACGGCGCCATTCGTCTCACCGGACTCACGTTGCCCGGCCTCGCCAACGCGCACAGCCACGCGTTCCACCGAGCGTTGCGCAGCCGCACGCAGGCGGGCACCGGGTCGTTCTGGACGTGGCGCGAGCAGATGTACGAGCTGGCGGCTGTCCTCGATCCCGACTCGTACTTCACGCTGGCTCGTGCGGTCTACGGGGAGATGGCGCTCGCCGGCATCACGTGCGTGGGCGAGTTCCACTACCTCCACCACGGGCCCCACGGCACCCCCTACGCCGACCCGAACGCCATGGGCGCCGCGCTCGTGGCCGCTGCCGCCGACGCCGGGGTGCGGATCACACTGCTCGACACCTGCTACCTCCACGGTGGCATCCACCACGACGGCTCGGGTATCGAGCCCGACCCGACGCAGCGTCGCTTCAGCGACGGCACCGCGCTTGCCTGGGCAGCACGCGCGGCGTCCGCCGAGGCCCTCATGTCTCCCACCGTCCGCCTCGGGGCGGCCGTCCACTCGGTGCGCGCCGTCGATCCCGACAGCATCGCCGTGGTCGCCGGGTGGGCGGACGATCGCGGCGCCCCGCTCCACGCCCACGTGTCGGAGCAGCCCGCCGAGAACCACCAGAGCGTCACCGCGTGGGCGCTCACACCCACCGAGTTGCTCGACGAGCGCGGCGCGCTGTCCGAACGCTTCACTGCCGTGCATGCCACGCACCTCACCGATCACGACGTGCGCCTGCTCGGCCTGAACCGCTCGACGGTGTGCAGGTGCGTCACGACCGAGCGAGATCTCGCCGATGGCATCGGCCCCGCTGCACGACTGGTCGAGGCCGGCGCATCGCTGTCGCTCGGCAGCGACTCGCACGCGGTCATCGACCTGTTCGAGGAGGCTCGCGGCGTCGAGCTCGACGAACGGTTGGCGAGCAACCTGCGCGGCACGCTGGGCGCGCCGGTCCTCCTGCGCGCCGCCACCGACGACGGCCATCGCAGCATCGGGTGGCCCGACGCAGGCCGCATCCAGGACGGCGCGATGGCCGATCTCGTCAGCATCCGGCTCGACACCGTCCGCACCGCAGGCACCCTGCCGCAGCACGCGCTCGAGGCGGCGGTCTTCGCCGCCACGGCCGCCGACGTGCACCACGTCGTGGCGAGCGGTCGGGTGGTGGTGCGCGACGGAGCGCATCGCAGCATCGACGTGCCTGCCGAGCTCGGCCGCAGCATCCGGGCGCTGGGGGAGCGGACATGAGCGGAACAGCCACCCTGGTCATCGACCGGATCGGCCTCCTCGTCACCAACGACCCGACGCTCGGCGAGGGCCCGCTCGGCATCGTGCGAGACGCCGCGGTGGTCGTCGCGGACGGCCGGGTCATCGCCGTCACGGGCACCGGAGCCACCGCCGACCGGCGCATCGACGCCGATGGTAGGTGCGTCATCCCCGGCTTCGTCGACAGCCACACCCACCTGGTGTTCGCCGGCGACCGCAGCGACGAGTTCGCCGCCCGCATGGCGGGCGCTCCCTACGAGGCCGGCGGCATCAGGGTGTCGGTCGACACCACCCGCTCGGCCACCGACGCGCAGCTGTCGCACCTGGC
>JBEGOE010000303.1:0-5957 GCA_041182165.1 Actinomycetota bacterium | reverse complement strand
GTCTGCGTAGTGCTCGACCAGTGCCCGCAGCAGTGCGATGACGCTGCTCGCCTGCGCGGTAGAGGCAGGTCGCAGGTACACGTGCTCGTAGTTGAACTGCCGGAATGCGCCGAGCGCCTCGGCCAGCGGCGCGGTCATGCCGATGCGGCCGGACTGGGCGGCGGCCTCGATCATGCCGTGGATGAAGGCGCCGAGCTGCTGCGATCGGCGGGTGCCGCATCGCTCGGCCACCAGGGCGGGCAGCATCTCGGGGGTGACGATGCCGGTGGCGACCGCGTCCTCGAAGTCGTGGCACACGTAGGCGATGCGATCGGCCCAGCTGACGACCTCGCCCTCGGGGGTGGCGGGTGCAGGCCGGCTCCACGAGTGGTTGCGGATGCCGTCGAGGGTCTCGGTACAGAGGTTCAGCGGCGTGAGCGTGACGTCGGCGCCCCAGAGCGCATGGTCGAACCCACC
Organism: Actinomycetota bacterium; assembly: GCA_041182165.1. GTDB lineage: Bacteria > Actinomycetota > Acidimicrobiia > Acidimicrobiales > Ilumatobacteraceae > VFMC01. Next base: position 5,501 of record JBEGOE010000303.1, on the reverse strand, counting down.
CTCGACGTAGGGGCTGAGAGCGTCTTCGCTGGCGTGACCACCGGGGCCGTGGCCGCAGTCGTGGCCGAGGGCGATCGCCTCGGTGAGCGCGATGTTGAGGCCCAGCGCGCGAGCCACCGAGGTGGCGACCTGGGCGACCTCGAGGGCGTGGGTGAGGCGGGTGCGCTGGTGGTCGTCGGGGAAGACGAAGACCTGGGTCTTGCCGGCGAGGCGACGGAAGGCGCTGGCGTGGAGGATGCGATCGCGGTCACGCTCGAAGCAGGTGCGCCACTCGTCGGGCTCTTCGTCGGTGCCGCGGTTCCCGGCCCCGTGTGCCCGGGTGGCCAGGACGGCGAGCGCCGCGTCTTCGCGTTCTTCGCGCGCCCGCCGGTGGAGTTGGTCGGGTGAACCGCTGCCGGCCAACGAATCGGCGTGTGCGAGGCGCACGCCGTGGTCGGCGCCGTGGCCCGCCATGGTGGAGGCCCAGCGCGACGCGCGCTCGGCGACGTCCGTGACCTTCGCTCGGTCCTGGTCGTGACTCACCTCGCCAGGGTACCGAATGGGTGTGACACGGAGAGCGGCTCCACGAGGCCGGTAGCCTCGGAGGGTCCTATGAGCCAGTTCATCGATGAGGTCCAACTCAACGTGCGCGGAGGCGACGGTGGCGCGGGCTGCGTGTCGTTCCGTCGTGAGGGCCCCGTCGCGTTCGGCGGACCCAATGGTGGCGACGGTGGCGACGGTGGCGACATCTGGCTGGTCGCCGACCGCAACGTGTCGTCGCTCATCGCGTTCAAGGACCACCCGCACCGGCGGGCCAAGGACGGCGTGCACGGCAAGGGCAAGGATCAGCACGGCAAGCGTGGCGAGCCGCTCGAGATCGCCGTCCCCGAGGGCACCGTCGCCCACGACCTCTACACCGGCGAGCTGCTGGCCGACCTCCCGAACCATGGTGACCGCTGGCTCGCCGCGGCCGGTGGCCGCGGTGGGCGCGGCAACGCGAAGTTCTGGTCGAACAAACGCCGCGCCCCCGAGTTCGCCGAGCAGGGCGAGCACGGCCACGAGCACTGGCTCCGCCTCGAGCTGAAGCTCATGGCCGATGTCGCTCTCGTCGGCTTTCCCAACGTCGGCAAGAGCACGCTCATCAGCGTCATCAGCGCCGCCCGTCCGAAGATCGCCGATTACCCGTTCACCACCCTCGTGCCGAACCTCGGTGTGGTCGCCGTCGACAGCGACACGAACTTCGTGGTGGCCGACGTGCCGGGCCTCATCGAGGGGGCGAGCGAGGGTCGCGGGCTCGGTCACCAGTTCCTCCGCCACATCGAGCGCGCCCGCGTGTTGTGCGTCATGGTCGACCTCGCCCCGACCGACGGCATCGGGCCCCACGAGCAGGAGGAGATCCTGCTGCGCGAGCTGGGCGCCTATCGGCCCGAGCTGCTCGAGCGTCCGCGCATCGTGGTGGGCACCAAGGCCGACATGGCCACCGAGGAGTGGGACGGCCTGTCCATCTCGGCGATCACCAACCAGGGTCTGCGCGAGCTCGTCGGCCGGATGGCGTCGCTGGTGCACCAGACGCGCCAGGAACAGCCCGAGAGCGAGGGCCTCGTCATCATCCGGCCCGAGCCCGAGGGTGCCCGGGTCGAGCGCTTGGGCGACCACGAGTTCCGGCTCGTCGGCCGTCAGGTCGAGCGCGTGGTCGCGCTCAACGACGTCAGCACCCCAGAGGTGCTCAACTTCATCGATCACCAGCTCAAGCGGCTGAACATCCCGAGGCTCCTGGCGCGCGCCGGGGCCATGGAGGGCGACATCATCTGGATCGCCGAGTTCAGCTTCGAGTACCAGCCGGACAGCTGACGCCGTGCGCATCGTCGTCAAGATCGGCACGTCGTCGCTCACCGACGAGCTCGGCGTCATCGACGAGTCGGTCATCGAGTCGCTCTGCGTCCAGCTCGTGGCCGTGCGCGCGCTGGGCCACGAGGTCGTGGTCGTCAGCTCGGGCGCGGTGTCGGCCGGTGTGGCTGCGCTCGGCCTCGGCGCCCGCCCCACCGACACGCCCACGCTGCAGGCGCTGTCCGCCGCCGGGCAGAGCCGCCTCATGGAGGTCTACAACCGCCATCTCGGCAACCGGGGCGTCGTGGCCGCCCAGGTGCTGCTCGTGCCGCACGACTTCATCGACCGGCGCCAGTACCTGCACGCCCGGCAGACGCTGACGCGGTTGCTCGAACTCGGGTGCGTGCCGATCATCAACGAGAACGACGCCATTGCGAACGACGAGATCCGCTACGGCGACAACGACCGGATCGCGGCGCTCGTGTCGCACAACCTCGCCGCCGACCTGCTCGTGCTGCTCACCGACACGGCCGGGCTCTACACCGCCGACCCGCGCACCGATCCGTCTGCGTCGCTGGTGTCGCGCGTTGCTGCCGACGACCCGCTGTTGTCGGTGTCGGCAGGGCAGCGCGGCTCGTCACGGGGCAGCGGCGGCATGGCCTCGAAGCTGTCGGCGGCGCGCATGGCGTCGTGGAGCGGGGTGCGTGCGGTCATCGCAGCATCCTCGCGACCGGATGTGCTGGTCGACGCGGTGCACGACCTCGATGTCGGCTCGACGTTCATGCCGAACGATCGCAAGCTCTCGGCGCGCAAGCTCTGGATCGGCTGGGCCAGCCAGGTCGAGGGCTCGGTCGTCGTCGACGACGGGGCGCGGCGCGCGCTGGTCGAGCGGGGCACGTCGCTGCTGCCCGCCGGGGTCACGGCGGTGTCCGGCGAGTTCGACGAGGAGTCCATCGTCAACGTCGTCGGCCTGGACGGCGTGGTCATCGCCCGGGGCATGACCCTGTGCGATGCGGTGACCCTCCGGTCGGTGATGGGCAAGCGAACCGCCGACCTGCCGGCTGCCGTGGCGCACGAGGTGGTCCACCGCGACGATCTCGTGCTGCTCGTCGGCTGACGAGCAGCACGGGCCGGGGCGCGTCAGTCGGCGGCGGGCTTCGGCTCGTCGATCGGGGTCGGCTGCGCTCCGCCGGCGAGGCCCAGTTCCTGGCGCATCTCGGCGAGGCGGCCCTGCGCCTCGACGTTCGCCGTGGCCTGCTCGATCTCGAGGATGCTGGTCTGCACCGACGTCTCGCTCAGCTCGGCGTGGGCCTTGGCCTTGGCGTAGCGCGCCTCGATCTTCTCCTGCACCTGGGCCAGTGACGGCACGTCCTCGCCGACGCTCTCGCTCAGCTGGGCCATGGCCGAGTTCATCTCCTCCTGCATGCGAGCCTGCTCGAGCTGGCTGAGGAGCTTGTTCTTCTCGGCGAGCTTCTGCTGCAGCAGACGGCTGTTCTGGTTGACGGCTGCCTTCGCCTGATCAGACGCCTGGGCGGCCTCGATGACCATGCTCTTCAGGCTCTCGACGTCGGCTTCGACCTGGATGAGCTGGGTGGCGATGGTCTCGGCCGCCGAGTTGTACTGCGTTGCCTTGGCAGCGTCGCCGGCCTTCTGGGCGTCGGTGGCCATGATGAGCGCCTGGCGGGCGTTGGCATTGAGCTTCTCGAGCTCGTTCATCTTGCCGTTCAGTCGGATCTCTGCCTGTTTCTGGCTGGCGATCACGTTGGTCGCCTGCTCGCGCAGCCTGCGGTGCTGCGCCTGCGCCTCGGTGAGCGCCTGCTCGAGCTGGACCGCCGGATCTGCGTTCTGCTCGAAGCTGCGGTTGGCCTTGGTCCCGAGGTACTTCCACCACTTCTTGATCGCCTTGAACATGACGAGAGCCTAGGCGAAGCGCGAACGGAGGCGGGTTCGCAGCTGGGTCAACTCCGGGACCCCGAGCAGGGTGAGCAGCACCAGGTAGACCCCGATGCCTGCGGTGCCGGCTGCCATCACCCGGGCCAGCGAGCCGAGACCCTCGTTGTCACCGACGAAGCGGGCGATCACCCACATCACCTCGGCCATCACCACGGCGGCGAGCGCCATGCGCCACAGGCTGCCGAGGATGGCGACGGCCGAGAAGCCCCGCACCTTGTATGACAGCACCTGCAGCGCGAACACTGACGACACCGTGTACGCAATCGCGAAGGAGGCGCCGAGCCCGAGCACGCCGTAGCGGTCGGCGAGCACCACGGCGAGGACGATGTTGATGAGGTTCTCGAACACGTTGATGACGAACGGAGTGCGGGCGTCCTCGTGTGCGAAGAAGGCGCGAAGCACGAACAGGTACACCGAGAAGCCGATGAGGCCGAGCGAGAAGCCGGCGAGGGCGCGGCTGGTGGTGACCGCGTCGCCGACGTCGAAGTTGCCGTGCTCGAGCACCATGCCGATGAGCGGGCGTCGCAGGACGAACATGCCGGCGGCCGCAGGAAAGGCGAGGAGTGCCACGAGGCGGACACCCATCGAGGTCCGCTCGATGAACGCCTGCCGATCGCGGCGGCGGACCGCGCTCGCCATCTCGGGCGTGAACGTCGTGACGATCGACATCGCCAGCAGACCGTGGGGGAGGACGAAGAAGATGTACGCCTTGCTGTAGGCATCGAGGCCGCCGCTGCCCGGCTGGGCCAGGTTCTGCACGACCACGATCGCGATCTGGTTCGCGAGCACGTACCCCAGCGTCCACGTCGACATCCGCAGCAGCCGCTTGACCGCCGGGTGACGGAAGTGCGGCCGGAACTCGATCGACACGTCCGCGGCGCGGAGGGCGGGCAGCACGGCGAGCGCCATGACGGCGATGCCGAGCGTGGCCCCGATGCCGAGGGTGAGGCGGAGCTGGCTGTTGGTGAGCACCTCGCCCAACTGCGGTTCTCGGCCGTTGACGGCACGCGGCACCAGCAGGAGCGAGGTGATGATGACGATGTTCGACAGCACCGGCGCCCATGCCGCAGCGAAGAAACGACGGCGCGCGTGCAGCAGCGCGTTCGCGATGGCGCTGAGGCCGTAGAAGAAGACCTGGAGCAGGAAGATGCGCGAGAGCGTCGTGCCGACGGCCCGGTACTCGGCTGCATTCACGCCGTCAGCGACGTCGAGCGAGTAGAGCCGGAAGATCAGGGGTGCCGCGGCAACGGCAACGATCGTGATCGCGGTGAGCGCGAGTACCGACACGGTCACGACGGCCGACGTCGCGTCGTTGTCGCGACTCTCGGCCTGCTTGGTGAACATCGGTACCAGCGACGCCGACAGGATGCCGCCGAGCAGCAGTTCGTAGACGACGTTCGGTGTCTGGTTCGCGCCGTTGTACGAGTCGGCCAGCGCCGTCTGTCCGATCACGATCGCGAAGACGGCGACGCGTATCAGGCCGCTGACCCGCGACAGTGCGGTGCCGGTCGCGACGACGAGGTTGCTCCTGACGAGGTTGCTCACGAGGCGGTCGGGTCACCCGGTCGGTCGAGTTCGGCCATGGCTTGGGTGAGCGCCTGCAACTGGACGACGACGTCGTTGACGGCGGTGCCGAGCTCGGCGGTGTGGTCGACACCGGCGCGCATCTCGGCGGCCTGGCTCGGGATCTCGCCGAGCCGGGTCTGCAGCAGGTGGAGCCGCGCCTCGGCATCGTTGCGGGA
>JBEGOE010000302.1:0-3134 GCA_041182165.1 Actinomycetota bacterium | reverse complement strand
CACGGCCAGCCCGATCAGTCGCCGCCGTTCCACCCGAAGCAGCAGGTGTCGCTCGGGAACGGTCTGTTCGTGTGCGGCGACCATCGCGACACCGGCTCGATCCAGGGAGCCATGTACTCCGGCCGCCGCTGCGCCGAAGCCGTCCTGGAACTGTGTCGCTGAGGCGTCGCTGAGCGACACCTCAGCGACGAGATTTACTGGTCGCCGGTGTCGACGGCGGCCCAACGCGCGAGTTCGGCGTCGAGGTCGAGCCGTGATGTGAACGGGCCATCGGGCCACGAGTCGCGCGGCGCGGCCCACATCACCTCGAACTCGATGCCATCGGGATCCTTGGCGTAGAGGCTCTTGCTCACACCGTGGTCGCTCTCACCGGCGAGGGCGCCGGCCGCGAGCAGGCGTGCTCGCAGCGCAGCGAGCTCGTCGATCGTGCCGACCTGCCATGCGAGGTGGTACAGCCCAGGCGAGTGCGAAGGCGCCGGGGGGCGCGCCCCCACCGTGAACAGCCCGAGGTCGTGGTCGTTGGTGCTGCCAGCTGCTCGCAGGAAGACCGCCTGATCGCCCATCGAGGCGACGACGGTGAAGTCGAGCACCTCGGTGTAGAAGGCCGCCGACCGGGGGGCGCTCTGCACCCAGAGGACGGCGTGGTTCAGACGGCGGATCATGGCGGTCTCCTTCGTGGTCGGCGTGTGGTGGATCAGGCCTGCACGGCCTGGATGTCGAGCTGGATCTTCACCTTGTCGCCCACCAGCACGCCACCGGTCTCGAGCGCGACGTTCCACTCGAGGCCGAAGTCCTTGCGGCTGATCTCGGTCTCGGCGGTGAAACCGGCCTTGGTGTTCCCCCACGGGTCGGTGGCAATACCCTCGAACTCGAGGGCGAAGGTGACCGGCTTGGTGACGCCCTTGATGGTGAGGTCGGTGTTCAGCAGGTAGTTGTCCCCCTGGGGCGTGATGCTGGTGCTGACGAGCGACCAGGTCGGGAACTGCTCGACCGCGAAGAAGTCGGCCGACTGCAGGTGGCCGTCGCGACCCGCGTCGCCGGTGGTGATGGAGGCGACGTCGACCGTCGCCTCGACCTTCGATGCGGCCGGGTTCTCGTCGATGGTGATCGAGCCGGCGAACGAGGCGAAGTTGCCACGGACCTTCGACACCATCAGGTGGCGGGCGACGAACGACACGGCGGAGTGCGACGGGTCGACGGTCCAGGTGCCGGCGGCGAGAGCGGGGGTGACGATGTCGGTCATGGGGGTGAGCTCCTCGGAGAAGTGGGGCACTTGTTTGCGCCCGCAACTATTGTAGGAGCAACTGCATGTGCGCGCAACTGTTGCGATCAACAACTGCGTACGCTGGGCACATGGCCCGCTCCTCCAAGCCCGCAGCGCCCGAGACGGGCTGGCTCGACCCCGATGAAATGGTCGCCTGGCGCGCCTACATCGACAGCATCACCCCGCTGCAACACGTGCTCGAGGCGGACATCAGCGAGTTCGGTCTCACCAATGGCGACTACGAGGTGCTCGTGCGCCTGTCCGAGCAACCCGATCACCGGTTGCGCATGTGCGATCTGGCCGCCCGGCTCGGCCTCTCGCCCAGCGGGCTCACCCGCCGTCTCGACGGACTGGTGCGCAACGACCTCGTCGGCCGCGAGCCGTCACCCGATGATCGGCGGGTCATGCTGGCCGTACTCACCCCCGAGGGATATGCGCTGCTGGTCGAAGCCGCGCCTCACCACGTCGACAGCGTCCGCAGGCACTTCATCGGCCTGCTCACCCGGCGCGAGATCGAGGCGATCGGCTCGGCGTTCACCAAGGTGCGCGCCGCCCTGCTGGCCGAGCAGGATGCTGCATCGTGAACGACGCTCCCCTGTCTCTCCCGCTCGGCTTCCACTGCCACGTCGCCAACATCGGCATCAAGGACACCTCCGACGACTTCGTCGTCGTCGCGACCGACGCGCCGTGCAGCGCCGCCGGCGTGTTCACGCAGAGCAGCTTCGCCGGCCCGAGCGTGCTGGTGAGCCGCGAGCACATCGCCGACCTCCGCGCGCGGGCGGTCGTCGTGATCTCGAAGAACGCCAACGTCGCCACCGGGCAGGCCGGTCTCGACAACGCCCGCGAGGTCGCCTCGACGGTGGCCGCACGGCTGGGCGCCGACGAGTTCGACGTGCTGATCGCCTCCACCGGCGTCATCGGCCGCCAGTACCCGATGGGGCGGGTGCGGGCCGGGCTCGCAGCGCTGCCGCAGCGCCTCACCGACACCGATGCCACCCGCGTGGCGCGAGGCATCATGACCACCGACACCGTCATGAAGACCGCGTCGGCCTCGGTCGGCGCCGCCCGGGTCGTCGGCGTGGCCAAAGGCGTCGGGATGATCGAGCCGAACATGGCCACGCTCATCACCCTGATCTTCACCGATGCCGCGGTTCCCCGCATCGCCCTCGACGCGATGTTCCGCCGGGTCATCGACCGCACCTTCAACCGGGTGTCTGTCGACACCGACACCTCGACCTCCGACACGGCGATCGTGCTCGCGAGCGGTGCCGCCGGATCGGTGCCGCTGATCGAGCTCGAGGCGGCGCTGCACGAGGTGACGCTGTCGCTCACCAAGCAGGTGGCTCGCGACGGCGAGGGTGCCACCACGCTCATCGAGGTGTGCGTCGACGGCGCCGACACCGAGGCGCAGGCCGAGCGGGTCGCGAAGGCGATCGTCAACTCGCCGCTCGTGAAGACGGCCGTGCACGGTGCCGACCCGAACTGGGGTCGGGTGGCGATGGCCGTCGGCAAGAGCACGACGGCCGACGAGGTCGACCAAGCGGCCGTCGTCATCCGCTTCGGCACCCAGGAGGTGTACCCGGCGGCCGTGGGCGAGGCGGGTCTCGAACGACTCAGCGCCTACATGCGGGGCGACGAGGTGCGCATCCACGTGTCGCTCGGTATCGGTTCTGCCGAAGCCACCGTGTGGGGCTGCGACCTGAGCGACGGCTACGTCCGCATCAACGCCGACTACACCACCTGACCCGTTGGCCACCGTTCACCGGTTTCATGTGGTGAAACCTTCGGCCCCTATGGTGCGGGCATGTTGGTAGGAAGGCCACACCTCGAGCGCCACGGCATGGAGACGAGAGCCGTTGCCCGAGTCGAG
>JBEGOE010000301.1:0-5081 GCA_041182165.1 Actinomycetota bacterium | reverse complement strand
ATCTACAACGCTGCGGCGGTCTGCGTCGGCGGACGTGTGGTGGGCACCTATCGCAAGCGCGTGCTGCCCAACTACGGCGTGTTCGACGAGGCCCGCTACTTCACCCCCGGCCGCGACAACGACCCGTACGAGCTGTACCTGATCGGCGGCGTGAAGGTCGGGGTCAGTATCTGCGAGGACGTCTGGAGCCCCACCGGGCCGCTGGCCGAGCAGGCGGCGGGTGGCGCCGAGCTGAACATCAACATCAACGGCTCACCGTTCCACGCCGGCAAGATGCACAGCCGTGAGCGCATGCTCGCCACCCGGGCCGCCGACGCCAGCTGTGCACTGGTGTACGTGAACCAGGTGTGCGGTCAGGACGAGCTCGTGTTCGATGGCGGATCGATGGTGTTCGACGCCAACGGCGAGCTCGTGGCGCGCGCCGCCCAGTTCGTCGAGGAGTTGCTCGTCACCGACATCGATGTCGAACCCGTGTACCGCAAGCGGCTGATCGATCCGCGCGGCCGTGCCACCGACGAGCACATGCAGGTGGTCGTCGTCAGCGAGCAGCCGGTCGCTCACCCGCAGCGTCTCGCCGCCCACGTTGCCCCGGCGCTCGAGCCGGTCGCCGAGCTGTACCAGGCACTCGTGCTCGGCACCCGCGACTACGTCCGCAAGAACGGTTTCACCGATGTGGTGATCGGCCTGTCCGGCGGCATCGACTCCACCATCGTCGCGGCCGTCGCCGTCGACGCACTGGGGGCCGAGCACGTGCACGGCGTCAGCATGCCCAGCCGCTACAGCAGCGATCACTCGAAGACCGACGCGGCCGATCTCGCCGAGCAGCTCGGCATCGACTTCCACACGATCGCGATCGAGCCGGCGTTCTCGGCCTACCTCGCCATGACAGCGCCCACCTTCGGTGAACGGCCGCCCGACCTCACCGAGGAGAACCTCCAGAGCCGCATCCGCGGCACCACGCTGATGGCGCTGTCGAACAAGTTCGGTTGGATGGTGCTCACCACCGGCAACAAGAGCGAGATGGCCGTCGGGTACTTCACGATCTACGGCGACAGCGTCGGTGGCTATGCGGTCATCAAGGACGTCCTGAAGACGCGCGTCTACGACCTGTGCCGTCACGTCAACGCGGTGGCGGGTCGCGAGGTCATCAACGAGAGCGTCATCACGAAGCCGCCGTCGGCCGAGCTGCGCCCCGACCAGCGCGACGACCAGAGCCTGCCGCCCTACGAGGTGCTCGACCCGATCCTCGAGCTGTACGTCGAGGACGACCGCACCGCCGGCGAGATCATCGACCTCGGCCACGACGAGGCACTGGTGCGCCGCATCACCCGGCTGGTCGACATCAACGAGTACAAGCGCCGGCAGTGCCCTCCAGGGGTGCGGGTGAGCGTGAAGGCGTTCGGCAAGGACCGGCGCCTGCCGATCACCAACGGCTACCGCGGCTGAGCCCAAACGTTCGGGGTCAGGCGTGGCGCGAGGCGAGGGCCCGGGCGCCCAGCATTGCCGCCACCGTGCACGACGCGAAGGCCGCAGACATGGCGGCCGGCCACATCATCCCGTGATGCTCGTAGAGGCGCGTGGCCGGGATGGAAGCGATCGCACGACCCATCGTGCCGCCCGACAGCAGCACGGCCAGGCCGCGGGCCGGTGACCCGGGCACCAACGCGGAGCCGACCGCCAGCACGCTGACGATCGCGAACTCGAAGCCGATGATCGCGACGGCGAGCGCCAGCACGCCGATGCCGATGTTGCCGTGCCCGATGGCGAGGAGGATGCCGGCCGGCACCATCAGCGCGGCGCCGCGGGCGGTGCTGGTCTCCTTGCCCCACCGGTCGGTGCGGCGCGCCGACGTGATCGACGCCGCCAGCTCACCGAGGCCGAGCGCGAAGACGACCGCCGAGATCGACGCGGGGGTGAACTCGAACGAGTCCTCGAGCCAACTGCCGAACGTGACGAACAGGCTCTGGCTGGCCATCATCAACGTGCACGCGCCGACCACGACGAGCCACCCGCGGGCGCCGAGCGCGAGCGCCGGCCGCTTCTCGCCCTCGGCGTGCGTGCGGTGCATCGTGACCTTGGCCTCGCGGGGCAGCTGGCGCACGACGATGGCGGCCATCAGCAGCACCGACGCGGCGCCGGTGAGGTAGCCCACCCGCCAGCTCGAGACGGCGGTGACGAGGCCCATCGTGCTGACGCCCACCAGCAGCGCGAGCGCCCACGACGTCTCGGTGAGGCCCACCACGGCACCACGCCGCTCGTACGGGACGTGGTCGGCGATCCACGAGCCGAGGCCGAGGTCGAACAGCACCTTGCTCTGGCTGAGGATCACCAGCGCCACGGTGAACATCGCGAGCCCCACGCTCGACGCAGCGAGCACGGTGCCGAGCACCACGCCGACCAGGCCGAGGCCCATCGCCGACCGGCGGGGCAGGTGGTCGACCATCCGGGCCGTCAGCGGCGACAGCAGGCCGGAGAGCTCGGCGATGGCGAGGGCGATGCCGATCTGGTCGAGCGACACGCCGACACCACGGGCGATGATGGCGAGGAACGGGGCAGCGAACCGGTAGCAGGAGTTGGCGCACAGGCGGGCCACGGTGAGCGTCGTGACGTCGCGGCGGACCTCTGGCGACTCACGCTCGTCGAGGAGCGAATCGAGGGCACGGCCGAGCACGGGGACCGACCCTACAGTCCGACGCTCCCGTGCAGGCCGTGATCGGCCCGCAGCTCGGTAACCTGTCCGATCCGTGGCACTCATCGTCCAGAAGTACGGCGGCACGTCGGTCGCTGATCCCGAGCGCATGCGCAGCGTGGCCGAGAACATTGCGTTCACGCGCCGGCGCGGTGACCAGGTCGTGGTCGTCGTCAGCGCGATGGGCAAGTCGACCGACAACCTCATCGCCCTCGCGAACAGCGTGTCGAAGACCCAGCCCGGCCGAGAGCTCGACATGCTGCTCACCACGGGTGAGCGGGTGTCGATGGCACTGGTCACCATGGCGCTCGCCGACCTCGGCGTGCCGGCCATGAGCTTCACCGGCAGCCAGGTCGGCATCATCACCGACACGGCGCATGGCAAGGCCAAGATCCTCGAGGTCAGGGGCGACCGGGTCCGCGAGGCGCTCGCCGAGGGCAAGGTGTGCGTCATCGCCGGTTTCCAGGGCGTCAGCACCGACAAGGAGATCACGACCCTCGGTCGCGGTGGCAGCGACACCACCGCCGTCGCCCTCGCGGCGGCCCTCGAGGCCGACAGCTGCGAGATCTACACCGACGTCACCGGCGTCTTCAGCGCCGACCCGCGCGTCGTGCCGCAGGCCCGCAAGCTCGCGCACATCAACTTCGACGAGATGCTCGAGATGGCGGGGGCCGGCAGCAAGGTCCTGGCGCTGCGCAGCGTCGAGTTCGCCCGCAACCACAACGTCCCCCTCCACGTCCGCTCGGCCTTCACCTGGGAGCAGGGCACGTGGGTCACCGATCAGGAGCCCAGCATGGAAGACCCCGTCATCTCCGGCGTCGTCACCGACTTGTCCGAGTCGAAGGTCACGATCGTGGCCGTCCCCGACCGGCCGGGCATCTCGGCCGCTCTGTTCGAGCCGCTTGCGCAGGCGAACGTGAACGTCGACATGATCGTGCAGAACACCGGCCACGCCGGCACCACCGACATCAGCTTCACGATGCCGAAGGCCGACATGTCGACCGCCGAGTCGATCGTCAGCCGCCTCGCCGCCGAGATCGGCGCCACCGGTGTCGACCACGACGCCGAGATCGCCAAGATCAGCCTCGTGGGTGCGGGCATGAAGAGCAGCCCCGGCATCGCCGCCAAGATGTTCCGCACGCTGGCCGACGAAGGGGTCAACATCATGATGATCTCGACATCGACCATTCGCATCAGCGTGGTCACCTCGGCAGCCGATCTCGAGCGTTCCTCGCGGGCGTTGCACACCGCCTTCGGGCTCGATTCGGGGCAGGCGTATTCGGCGCCGCTTCCCGAGCGCAAGTAGGGCATGCCACACTGAGGCATCATGAGTCGGCGCAAGCAGCACGTCCCCTGGAACGCCGCTGGCGCTGCGTCCGAGGAGCAGCACTCGGTGGACGATGTCGTGCGCTCCACGGGCTGGGTGTTCAACAACCAGACCGGTGAGCACCTCGACCTCGCCGAGTTCGTGCGCACCGGCGACCACGAGACGCTCGCCTACCTGCAGGCGTTCGACCTGGCTGGGCCGAAGAACGAGTCACAGACCCTCGTCGAGATCGGGTCGGGCATCGGCCGCATGACGTCCAGCTTCACCCGCATGTTCGCCAAGGTGATCGCCTGCGACCTCGACGGTGCGTTCCTCGAGCGATGTCGCGAGACGGTGGCGCAGTTCGGCCGGCCCGAGCGGCTGCAGACCAGCCACGTCGAGGACGGCCACACGCTCCAGATCCCCGGCGACTCGGCCGACCTCACCTTCAGCTACATCACGTTGCAGCACTGCCACCCGGACGATGCGTTGGGTCTCGCCCGGGAAGCGGTGCGGGTCACCCGACCCGGCGGACACGTGGCACTGAACTTCCGCACCTGGAGCAGCTCCGACTTCGTCCTGTGGCCGACGGGCAAGATCGTGCGGGCGATGTTCCGGCTGCCGGGCATCGGTCCGGCGATGGCTCGTCAGCGGGTGACCGCCCGCTTCGGATGGCAGGCCAACCGGCTGGCACCCGAACAGGTGCTCGCTGCGGTGTCACCGGGGCTGTCCGGCATCCGGATTGTTCGTGCGCCGAACCGTCCGGCCTTCCGGTTCGGTGACGTCACGCAGTCGACGTTCGAAGGTGTCAACCACAGCCACTGGTGGCTCATCGCGCAGGTGACATGACCGAGCGATTCGACGCGGTGGTCGTCGGTGCTGGGCCAAACGGGCTCGTCGCAGCCATCACGTTGGCCCGGGCCGGCCGCTCGGTCCTGGTGCTCGAGGCGTCCGCCACGGTCGGCGGTGGGTGCCGGTCGGCCGAGCTCACCGAACCGGGCTTCGTCCACGACGTGTGCGCCGCCGTGCACCCGCTGGCCGTCGCCTCGCCAGCGATCGTCGGCCTCGGGCTCGAAGGTCATGGCG
>JBEGOE010000300.1:0-9073 GCA_041182165.1 Actinomycetota bacterium | reverse complement strand
CTGCAGGTGCGCGCGCCAACAGAGGTCGACGTCCTCACCGTGGTATGCGAGGTCGGGGTCGAAGCCACCGAGGCTCGTGAACAGATCGGCTCGGACCAACAGGCACGCTGACGGCAGCGCGAACACGTCGCGCACTGCGTCGTGCTGCTCCTGGTCGGTCTCGCCGGGCTCGACGATCGGATCGACGTCACCGAACCGGTCGACGCCGTAGCCCACGTGCTGCAACACCGTGGAGTCGTCCCAGTCGACCAGCTTCGGCCCCACGATGCCGGCGTTGGAGCGGTACAGCTCCTCGACGAGCAGCCGGATCGCGTCGTGATCGAGCGCGACGTCGTCGTGCAGGAAACAGAAGAAGCCGTTCTCGCCTTCGACGAGGCGGAGGACCTCGTTCGCCACCGGCCCGAACCCGAGGTCGTCGACCGACCGGACGAACGCTTTCGGCACCGACTCGGCGATGATCTGGGGGAGGTCGCCGGCCTCGCCGGCCAGCAGCACCAGCACCTTGAGGTTGGCGTAGTCCTGGCGCGCAAGGCCTGCGAGCGCCTCGTCGAACCATGGCCCGGGCTCGTGCACGATCATGACCGCCACGACGGGCGGGGCGAGGGTGCTGGCCGGTTCCACGATCATGCGAGGCTAGCGGTGCGCAGCCGCGCTCGCCGGTCAACGAAGCCGGACAAGTGCTTGCAATAGTTAGCACACTGCGCTATGCTGTTCCCAGACCGCCGACGACCGTCGGCCCGACCGAGGAGACGTCGATCATGACCGACACCACCCGCAGCACGACCCGCAGCACGACCGACACCGTTGCCGACAAATTCGCCGGCCTCGCCCGTGACACCGCCTACGTGCTCATCGGCGCCGGTCTCCTCACCGTCCAGCAGCTCCAGGTCCGCCGGCGCGAGCTCGCAGGCACCATCAGCGAGAACCCGGTCGTCAAGCAGATCAGCGCGACACAGCTCCCCACCAATCAGCTCGCGGACATCCTGACCCGCCTCGAATCCGAGCTCGGCCAGCTCGACGAGCGCTTCGATGCGATCGAGGCCCGCATCGACGACGCCGTCGCTGCCATCGAGGATCGCCTGCCCGAGCAGGCCGGCCAGCTCCTCGGCCAGGCGCACGACGCCGCGAAGGCCGCCCGCAAGCAGGTCCTCGGCCTCATCCGCAACGCGGCCTGAGCCCTCCGGCGCCCCCGGGGTCAGCCGAACCAGCCGCTCACGTCGATCACGAGGTCGGTGGCAACGTTCGACACGACGCACCACTCCCCCGTGGCCGACGTCGGCGCGTTCGCGAGCGTGGCGACGTTGGTCATCGTGGGGAACCGCAGCATCGACACCGCCGGAGCCGCAGCCAGGCACGGGTGCACGGTGACGTAGCCGGTGCGGGCAGGGGCGACGGAGGTGAGCTGCGCTGCGACGGCACGCACCGTGCCGGCACCCGGCAGACCACCGGCCGACGCCACCTGCACCCGCCGGGTGGCACCGGAGGCGAGCCGCGGACCGATGCCCAGGCCGATGCGGCTGTCGGCGAGCCGGAACGGCACGACCGCGTGGAAGTCGGTCGTCGCCGATGGCCCGAACCAGCCGTTCATGTCGACGGCGAGGTGCATGGGCACGCTCACGTAGAGGCACACCTCTCCGGTGGCCGACGACACCGCAACATCGGCCTCGTTGGTCGACGACTCACGGACGTTCACGTTCGACGAGCTCGCCCACGGCCGGGGCGTATCACATGGCCATGCGGTGATGAAGCCCTCGGCGGCGGCATCGAGCGCGTGAATGGTGATCGATGCAGCGGTGGTATCGGCGCCGCCGGCCCCGAAGCCACGTGTGTGGACGCGTACGACCGTGCCGGCCGGGAGGATGCGCCCGCCGCGCGAGTCGAACCGGCGCTGGGTGACGATCGGCTCGAACAGCGAGGAACCACCGGGCGAGTACGAGCCGGTGAGGTCGATCACGACGCTCGTCGTGATCGAGCTGAACACGCAGAACGATCCGTTCGCTCCGAGCGGCACGATCGCCGAACCGCTGACGACCGAGCCCGGCCGAGACTGCACGATCGAGGTGAATGGCCGCTCGATGCCGCACGGGTAGGCGGCGAGGTACCCCTGCGCAGCGCTGTCGACGGTGACGAAGTTGACCGCGACTGCGGTCGTCCCGGCGGGCACCGACGGCCTCACCACCAGGGTGCATCCACTCAGGAGCGGTGCCGCCTCGGTTCCCGTGCCGTCACGCGTGTCGACGAGTCGCACCGGGACAGTGGGCGTGAACCGCGCGGCGGGTGACGCTGTCTGCACCCCGGTGACGGGTGGGGCCTCCCGCGACCCACAGGGTGCGCTCGGGTTGCTCGCCGGCGGCAGCACGGGTGCACCGGCGCCGCGGATGTCGAACCAGTTCGATCGGAGGCCGATCGCACGGCGGAAGGTGTCGCCCGACAGGTTGACCGACCCGGCGGTGCCCGTGACCGTCAGCGTGATGACGCGACCGCCCCACTCCCCCTGCCCCGAACGCTGGACGTTCGTGATGCCGGTGTAGGTGCCGATCGCCGGCCAGGAACGCTCGATCACCCCGGTGTCGACCGTGACCGTCCAGCGGTGGTGGGGGTTCGCTGCGGTGTCGTCACCGTCGTCCTGCACCGCCGGGAACGGGAGCGTGCTGGCAGCGGTCCAACCCCCGGACGACGACGAGAACATGGTCAGCGCGATCGGACCGCCCGCCGACCCGACGCGACGGACGATCCCGGTCGTTGCCTGGACCGCCGCATCGACGCTCGGCTGCTCGACCCGCGTGTACGCGGCCGTCACGCTCGAGCGCCACGCAGCACCCGGGTACCGCTGACAGATGAGGTCGCAGGTCTTGGCGTACGAGTACCGCTTCTCGGCCAGGCCGAAGCTCCGCGCCGCGATCGCCTGCGCCTGTAGCGCCTGCGCGGCCTTCGCCGCCCACGACGCCGACATCTCGGAGGCGACGATCGGGCGCAGGTACTGCTCGAGCGGCACCTCGCTCACCGTGCGGGTCTCGCCGTCGGAACCGTTCACGGCGCGGATGGCGCCGCGGTACGACCGCACCATGCCGGATGGCTCGCAGACACCGATCAGATCGGCGTAGTCGGCGGGCGTGCAGTCACCGAGGTGAGGCCGGTCGCGACGGTCGTCCAGCCCGACAGCGGGTCGGCCGCAGCCGGGCACACCGATGCATCGGTGCGCGCCCAGGCGGTGTAGCTCCGCTGCGCCACCTCGCGGACGACGACGGACCGCCACGGGCCGCCGGGTACGCCGTCGAGCACGATCTGGCCCTTGTCGTGGACGAGCGCCGTCTGCTGGTCGTCGAGCGCCATGAGGCGAACGGTCATCGACGTGGCATCGGTCGTGCCCGCCACCGTGCCGCCGTAGTAGCGATCGAGGATCTGGCCGGCCGTCCAGCCGTGATCGGCGGCGTACCCGTAGGCACCCCATTGGCTCATGCCGATGCCGTGGCCGTTCCCGCGACCGTCGATCGTCAGGGTCACCCCGGCCGCTTCGGCGGGGTCGGGCATGACACCGGCGACCACCGCGGTCAGTCCGACAGCCATCAGCGCCGTGAACGCGCCCCATCCTCGACGCCTCCGATCCATGTTCATTAGATCGGCTGTCCCGTCCAGACCTTGAGCGCCGGGTAACCTCACCCGCTTGGTGTCACCCATCGAACCCCCACCCCCGGCACGCATGCCACTGCCGGAAGGCACCATCCCGGTGGCGATCGGACTCTTCATCGCCGGCATCTGCAGTTTCGCCTTCTTCAAGGTCGGCACGGTCGCCCTCGGCAGCGAAGAGGCGTTCAAGCCCGTCGTGAGCATGTGGTTCGCCACGTTCGCGTTGGCGCCCGGCCTGTTCCTGCCGCTCGAGCAAGAGCTCGGCAGGGCGATCTCGGCCCGGCGGGCGCTCGGGCACGGCGGACGGCCCGTCTTCTTGAAGGTCGCAGTGCTCGGCGGGGGGCTCGTGCTCATCGCGTCGATCACGCTGCTCGCGTTCGGTCCGTGGCTGGCCAGCGACTACTTCGGCGGCAACTGGATCATGGTGTTCGCCCTGGCGCTCTCGATCGCCGCGTACGCGCCGACCCACATCACCAAGGGCATCTGCAGTGGCTCGGGCCGGTTCCGAGCGTATGCGGTCGTGCTCGGCGCCGATGGCGTGGTCCGCATCGTGCTGTGCCTTGCGCTCGCCGCCATCGGGGTCACCGCCGTCGGCTGGTACGGCCTCGCCGTCGCCGTCGCCCCGCTGCTCGGTGTCATTGCCGTCGTGAGCCAGAGCCAGGCCCGCACCGAACCCGGACCACCCGCCACCTGGACGGAGGTCACACCCAACCTCGGTTGGCTGCTCCTCGGGTCGGTCATGGCAGCGGCGCTGGTGAACGCCGGCCCGATCGCCACGAACCTGCTGGCCGGCGATGACGAGGAGGCGCTCGTCACCCGCTTCGGCTACGGCGTCATCCTCGCCCGGATCCCGCTGTTCCTCTTCCAGGCGGTGCAGGCAGCGCTCCTGCCGCGCCTTGCCCGCCTCGCCGCTGCGAACGAGATGCACGAGTTCCGCGCCGGACTGAAGCGCCTGCTCTACGTGGTCATCGGCGTCGGCGTGGCCGGGACCATCGGTGCCTGGCTGCTCGGCCCGTTCGCCGTGAAGTCCCTCTACGACGCCGACCTCAGCCGCCGCACGCTGGCCGTGCTGGCGCTCGGCAGCGCGTTCTACATGCTTGGCCTGGCGATTGCCCAGGCAGTCATCGCCCTGCACGGGCACGCGCAGGTGGCACTCGGCTGGACCGTGGGCATGATGTCGTTCGTCATCACCACCGCGTTCCTCGACGGCGAGGTCTTCCGGCGGGTCGAGATCGGTCTGCTGGTCGGCTCGGTGGCAGCCGCTGGGGTCTTCGCACTGGCACTGCGCAGCAGGCTCGCCAGCGGGGCGCTGCCTGACGAGGCCTCGATGCTCGAGGCGCTCACCGACATGCCCCTCGAGGGCTGAGCGCTAACCCTGCTTCAGCTTCGCGGTCTCCCAGGCGAGGTCGTGCTGCACCATCATCGTGATGAGCGTCGGGAAGTCGACCTCGGGCTCCCAGCCCAGCTGACGCTTCGCCTTCGACGCATCGCCGATGAGCAGGTCGACCTCGGCAGGTCGGTAGAACTTGGGGTCCTGCCGGACGTAGGGTCGCCAGTCGTCGATGCCGACCTCGGCGAAGGCGCGTTCGACGAGCTCCTCGATCGTGTGGGTCTCGCCCGTAGCGATGACGTAGTCGTCCGGCTGGTCCTGCTGCAGCATCAGCCACATCGCCTTGACGTAGTCGCCGGCATAGCCCCAGTCGCGCTTGGAGTCGAGGTTGCCCATGACGATCTCGTGCTGCAACCCCAGCTTGATGCGGGCGACGGCGTTGGTGACCTTGCGGGTGACGAACTCGAGCCCGCGGCGGGGCCCCTCGTGGTTGAACAAGATGCCGGAGCATGCGTAGAGCCCGTAGCTCTCGCGGTAGTTCACCGTGATGTCGTGGCCGAACACCTTGGCGCAGCCGTAGGGCGAGCGCGGGTGGAACGGCGTCGCCTCGGTCTGCGGGGTCTCGCGCACCTTGCCGAACATCTCGGACGAGCTGGCCTGGTAGAAGCGGATCGGGTTGTCGGTGGCGCCACCGACGATGCGCACGGCATCGAGCATGCGGAGCACGCCGGTGCCGGTGATGTTGGCGGTGAGCTCGGCCTGGTTGAAGCTCATCGCGACGAACGAGATCGCGGCCAGGTTGTAGACCTCGTCCGGCTGCACGAGATCGAGCGCCTTGACGAGCGACGGTAGATCGGCCAAGTCGCCCGGCACCGGCTCGACGTAGGGGAACTCGTCGCGCATCATCGTCATGCGCGGGTTGTTCTGCCCCTTCACCATGCCGAAGACCTCGTAGCCCTTCCCGTGGAGGAACTCGGCCAGGTGCTGGCCGTCCTGGCCGGTGACGCCGGTGATGAACGCTCGGGGCATGGGGACTTCCTCGGGGGAGCAGGCCGGGCGACGATGGCCGGGCGGGGCAACGCCGCGCGAGTGTAGGAGCGATGCTCGGCTAGCGTGCGGCAACCATGCGGCAGGGGGACGAAGGTCAGCGGACCATCGACGTGGCGTTCGACGTCGGCCCACTGGCGGGTCGTCGCACCGGCATCGGAGCTGCCGTGGGCGCTCTGCGGTCCCACCTCGAGCACGAGCCGTCGATCCGGCTGCTCCCCTACCTCACCAGCTTCCGGGCCCCTCGGCACGCTGAGGTGCGCCGGTTGCCACTGCCGGCCATGGTGGCGCACCGCCTCTGGGCACACACCGACCGCCCGCGTACCGACCGCTGGCTCGGCGGCGCCGAGGTGGTGCACGGCACCAACTACGTCGTGCCGCCCACCGTCGCACCACGGATCGTCTCGGTCTACGACTGCTGGTTCCTCGCACACGAGAGCCAGGCGCATCCCGACGTCGTGCGGGCGGGCCGCGCGCTCCTCCGCGCGCTCGAGCACGGTGCCGTGGCTCATGCGAGCTCGCACGCGACGGCCGCGGCCCTGCTCGAGCACAGCCCCCGGGCCGACGTACGGGTCGTCCACCTCGGCGCCCTCCCGCTGCCACCGCCCTCACCCACGTGCCCGATCGCCGAGCTCGACGCACAGCCGTACGTGCTCGCCGTCGCCACGCTCGAACGACGCAAGAACCTCTCCCGGCTCGTCGACGCCTTCGCCGAGGTTGCCGGCGCCGTGCCCGACGTCCGGCTCGTCATCGCTGGCGGTGACGGCGACGATCGCAGCGGCGTCGATGCAGCGATCGACCGTCTGCCTCCCGCCATCGGCGCGCGCGTGCTGCTCACCGGCTACGTCGACGATGCGGTCCGCTCGTGGCTCCTGCGCCACGCGAGCGTGCTCGCCTACCCGTCGCTCGATGAGGGCTTCGGCTTCCCTCTGCTCGACGCGATGCAGGTCGACCTGCCCATCGTTGCGTCCGATGCCGGGTCGATCCCCGAGGTCGCCGGTGACGCAGGGTTGCTGTCGGCGCCAGACGACGTCGCAGCTCTGGCGGCGAACCTGATCCGCGCGCTCACCGACGACCCGCTGCGGGCGTCGCTGGTGGCGGCAGGCCGCCACCAGCTCGAGCAGTTCACCTGGGCCGCGTCGATGGCCGGCATGACCGCCCTCTACCGTTCGCTCGCCGACCCCCACGACAAGGACCTCCGATGATCACCGTGCTCTGCGGCGGCGTGGGCGCCGCCCGTTTCCTCCGTGCCCTCCGCTCGGTCGTCGACCCCGCCACGGTCACCGGCATCGTGAACACGGGCGACGACACGGTGCTGCACGGCCTGTCGATCTCGCCCGACATCGACACGATCACCTACACCCTGGCCGGGGCGATCGACCCCGAGCGCGGGTGGGGACTCGTCGACGAGTCGTGGAGGGCCATGGGCGCTCTTGCGCGCTATGCAGCGGTGCGGCCCGACGGCTCGGCGGCCGCGCCGACGTGGTTCAACCTCGGCGACCAGGACCTTGCGACGCATTTCTACCGCACCGCACGCCTCGACGAGGGTGCCGGCCTCACGGCGGTGACCGCCGAGATCGCCCGGGCATGGGGCATTCCCGAGCGGCTCGTACCGATGTCCGATCACCGCGTGTCCACGCTCGTGCACCTCGCCGATGGGCCCACGGTCTCGTTCCAGGAGTACTTCGTGCAACTCCGCCATGGCGTGCCGGTGCGCGGTGTCACCTTCGACGGCGCCGACGTGGCAGTCCTGCAGCCCGACGCGGCCGCGGCGATCAGCGGCGCCCGGGCGGTGGTCATCGCCCCGTCGAACCCGATCGTGTCGATCGGACCGATGCGGGCGCTCCGCGGCCTCGACCGGCTGCTGACCGAGCGGCGCGACAGCGTCGTCGCCGTGTCCCCCATCGTCGGCGGCGCCGCGCTGAAGGGCCCGGCTGACCGGATGCTGGTCGAGCTCGGCCACGAGGCATCGGTGGTCGGCGTCGCCCGCCTCTACCGCGACATCGCCGCCACACTGGTGATCGATCCCGCCGATGCGGCGCTCGCACCTGCCGTCGAAGCTGCAGGCATGCGCTGTGTGGTGGTGCCGTCGGTGATGTCGACACCCGAGATCGGCTCGGCGCTCGCCGAGGCGGTGCTGGCGGCAGCGAAGGGCTGACCCCTCCCCCGAACGGACATCAGCCGTCGAGCTGCGCGAGCCCCGCGTGCAGATCGGTCCACGACGCCCACGACAGGTGGATGCGCGCCCGGGTGGGTGAGAGGGAGCATCGTGCCACCCCGGTCCGCGTCGGGTCACCGACGAGCGCCCTGGGCGCACCGGGGCCGGCGAGCGCCGCCCACAGGTCGCGGATCGACGTCGGCGAGCCGGTGCCGATGTTGATGACGAGTCCGCTGCCGCGCTGTGCAGCGCGCACCAACGCGTCGACGACGTCGTCGATGAAGACGAAGTCGCGGGTCTGGCGGCCGTCGCCGTGGATGACGGGCGGCACGCCGCGGGCCAGTGACTCGGCGAAGGCCGCCACCACCCCGCCGTCGGGGCGCTGCCGCGGTCCGTACACGCTCGACACCGCCAACGCGGAGAACTCGACGTCATGGTCGGCCCGGTAGGTGGCCAGCAACTGCGAGACGGCATCGGCCACCACCCCGATCGGCCCCTGTGGGGCCCGGGTCTGGCCCTCCTTGACCGGCTGGTCGCGCACCGGCACGTCCCCGTACAGCGCCACCGCCGGGAGGGTGGTCACCACCTTCGCGACACTGTGCAGACGGGCCGCCTCGAGCACGTTGAGCGTGCTGTGCACGCCTCGGGCGAGCACGGCTGGCTGCGCGTGGCCCGGCGGCAGCCAGCCGAGATGGAAGACGACCTCGGGCTCGCGCAGCGCCACGAGCGACAGGAAGTCGTCGGTGCAGGCATCGAGGTGATGGATCTTGAGTTCGCCTCCGCTGGCACGGGCCGCAGCGAGGTTGGCCAGCGTGCCGGTGGAGAGGTCGTCGACGACATCGACGACGTGCTGCTCGGCGAGCAGGCGGTCGACGAGGTGCGAACCGATGAAGCCGGCACCCCCGACCACC